>JARRKS010000124.1:0-5093 GCA_037387865.1 Flavobacteriaceae bacterium | reverse complement strand
GCTTTCAGAAAATGAACGTAAAATGATTCCTATTCTAATCAAAGCAGCTGATAAAATGAATAGTTTGTTTTGGTATGAAGCTTATGGAGATAATACAGAATTATTAAATTCTATAAGTGATGAGGACACCAAAAAGTTTGTCATGATCAATTATGGTCCTTGGGATAGATTAAATGGTAATAAACCATTTATTGAAACTGCTGGAGAAAAACCTCCTGGAGCTAATTTCTATCCAAAAGATATGACTAAAGAAGAATTTGAATCTTCTGAAATAGATAATAAGTCTAGCATATACAATTTTGTACGTCGTGATAAATCTGGAAAACTATTTTCAATTCCGTATCATAAACAATTTGAAAGTGAAGTTAAAGACGTTTCGGCATTGTTATTAGAAGCTTCAGAATTAGCTGATGATGAAGGTTTGAAGAAGTATTTAAAATTAAGAGCTAATGCTTTGCTAAATGATGAATACCAAGAAAGTGATCTAGCGTGGATGGATATGAAATCCAACACTATTGATATAGTTATTGGGCCAATAGAAACTTATGAAGATCAATTATTTGGCAATAAAGCTGCTCACGAAGCTTATGTTTTAATTAAAGATCAGGAATGGAGTGAGCGTTTGGCAAAATTCAGTGCATACCTGCCAGAATTACAAAAAGGCTTGCCTGTTGATGAGAAATATAAGCAAGAAACGCCTGGAACTGATTCAGACCTAAATGCTTATGATGTTGTGTACTATGCAGGCGATTGTAATGCCGGAAGTAAAACCATAGCAATAAACTTACCCAACGATGAAGAAGTACAGCTGCAAAAAGGCACTAGACGTCTTCAGCTTAAAAATGCTATGAAAGCCAAGTTTGATAAAATTTTGGTTCCTATATCTGAAGTTTTAATCGATTCAAGCCAGCGTCAACATATCACTTTTGATGCCTTTTTTGCAAACACGATGTTTCATGAAGTTGCTCATGGTTTAGGAATCAAAAATACCATTAATGATAAAGGAACAGTTAGAACGGCATTACAACAACATTCAAGTGCTTTAGAAGAAGGAAAAGCCGATATTCTTGGTTTGTATATGATTCAGCAATTAACAAACAAAGGAGAGCTAACCGAAGATATTAAAGACAATATGGTCACATTTATGGCAGGTATTTTCAGGTCAGTTCGTTTTGGTGCTTCGAGTGCTCATGGTAAAGCAAATATGATCCGTTTCAATTTCTTTAAAGAAAAAGGTGCTTTTAGTCGCAATGAAGATGGAACATATAAAGTAAATTTTGAAAACATGGAAACAGCCATGACAGAGTTATCTAATCTAATACTAACACTTCAAGGTAATGGCGATTATGAAGGTGTTTCCAAATTAGTTGCTGAAAAAGGAATTGTAACCGAAGAACTGCAAGCAGATTTAGATAGATTGAGTTCTGCAAATATTCCTGTTGATGTTATTTTTGAACAGGGCGTCGAAACATTAGGCCTGTAGTCTTTTAATTTACTGATATAAAAGGGCTTTAGTTTTTTACTAAAGCCTTTTTTTATATCTTGTATTAGAAATAATCTAAAATGGCTTATTGGGTTTCTTTTATAATAACTGTATTCGTTATCTATATGGTAATTAGTATTGCACTATATTATTTACAAGATTACTTGTTGTTTAAGCCAGAAAAACTTCCAAAAGATTTTCAGTTTTACTACGAAAATCAAGAAACAGAAGAGTACAATATGGAAACTCGTGATGGAGCAACATTAAATGGGGTTCTCTTTAAATCTAAAGAAAAACCAAGAGGAGTTGTGCTCTATCTAAAGGGAAATTCTAAAAGTATTAAAGGATGGGGAAAGTTTGCAGTAGATTTTACAAGACATAATTTCAATGTCTTTATGGTTGATTATAGAGGCTTTGGAAAGAGTACAGGAAAAAGATCACAAAAAGCTATAAAACGAGACTTGCAAGTGGTTTATAATAAGCTAAAAGAATTAATAGACGAAAAATACATTATTTTATACGGTAGATCTTTAGGTTCTGGATTTGCGGCAAAATTAGCATCAATGAACAATCCTAGGATGCTTATTCTAGATGCTCCGTACTATAGTCTCACAAAGGTTACGGCAAGATATATGCCATTTATGCCATTGTCTGTTTTGATGAAATATCCTTTACCAACTTATAAATGGTTAAAATATGTGCGTTGTCCAATCCATATTATTCATGGTACGAATGATAAACTCATTCCATATAAAACGAGTGTCAAACTCTCAAAGGTTAACCCTAAACTAACTAAATTGCATACCGTTATTGGTGGTGGGCATAAGAATTTGAATAATTTTGAATCATACCATAGTATGTTGGATGATATACTCAATACAAAGCCTAAAGCAATAGATCTGCAAACCACTAGCATCAATGTCATTCATTCCTCAAAGAGAAAAGCCAAAGCTTAAAAAAGTTTTTGTCATTTTTGTTATTATGTATTTAAGTATCACTTCTGCATTATATATTCTTCAGGATAATATTTTGTTTAGGCCTACTGTTTTAGACCAAGACTTTGAGTATGAATTTTCATATCCTTTCGAGGAATTGTTTTTAAAACCAAAGGAAGATGTTGTAATTAATGCCTTGCATTTTAAGAATAAAGAACCTAAAGGTGTTATTTTATATTTTCATGGAAATGCCGGCGATTTAAGTCGATGGGGAAAAATCACCGAATATTTTGTAGAAAAAAACTACGATGTCTTGGTTATGGATTACAGAACTTATGGAAAAAGTACGGGCACTTTATCTCAAGAAGGACTTTACCAGGATGCACAGTTTTGTTACAACTATTTAAAGACATTATACAGCGAAAACGACATTACAGTTTATGGTCGTTCTTTAGGTACAACATTTGCAGCTTTTGTTGCCTCAAAAAACAAACCGAAACAACTTGTTTTAGAGACGCCATATTATAGTATGACTGATGTGGCAAGAACACGTTTTCCGTTGTTGCCAATAAAATATTTATTAAAATATAAGTTACCTACTTACCGTTTTATAAATAATGTTGACTGTGATATTTTAATGTTACATGGTTCAGAAGATAAAGTCATAAAAATAAGTTCAGCTGAAAAATTATTTGAAGCTTCTCCTCAAAATCAAATAACATTTATAACTATTGAAGGTGGAAACCATAATAATTTAATTGAGTTTGATAAATATCATCAAGCAATTAGCGACCTACTTCAGTAAGATTTATTCAACTACTATATTGTGTTTATAAACTGCACCTTCTTTCATAACAAAAAGAATTTCTTTAAGTGTGCTAATATCTTCAAGCGGATTTCCATTTACTGAAATAATATCAGCAATTTTCCCTTTTTCTATAGTCCCTATTTTATCAGACATACCTAAAACTTCTGAAGCTGTTACAGTTGCCGCTTTTATGGCCTCATTTTCATCCATTCCATAGTTTACCATAAGTTCAAACTCTCTTGCATTTGTACCATGTTTGCTAACTCCAGAATCGGTTCCGAATGCAATTTTTACGTTGCCATTAAGAGCACGTTTAAACGATGCTTCTACAACTGGACCAACTTGACGAATTTTTTCTGCAATATTAGGAGGAATATTCTTATTGACATCTAATTCTTCAGTAACCGAAACACCAGCCAGCAATGTTGGTACTAAATATGCACCAGATTGGTTAAACAGTTTTACAGATTCATCATCTAAATAAGAGCCGTGTTCTATAGTTTGCACTCCAGCTCTCAAGGCCGCATTTATACCACCGGCTTCATGTGCATGCGCCGCAACTTTTCTTCCAAGACTATTTGCTGTTTCTACAATAGCCAACAACTCCTCATCTGTAAGCTGTTGTCCAACGCCAGCATTGGTATTGCTTAAGACACCACCTGTAGCTGTTATTTTAATAACATCAGCTCCTTGCTTTACTAAAGCTCTTACAGCTCTTCTGCAATCATCTGGACCATCACAAACACCAACTCTTTTTTCAAAGGCGTTTAATAATTCTGGTCTATATCCATGCCAATCGCCATGACCACCAGTTGCCGAAACTGCTCCAGTGGCAGCAATAATTCTAGGCCCATCTATATCACCTCGATTTACTGATCTTTTAATTGCATTGATGAGCTGATAATCTGCACCCAAATTCCTTATTGTTGTAAACCCAGCCAAAAGTGTTCTTTCGAGATAAGGAACGGACCTGAAAGCCAAATCTTCATCATAAAGTGTTGTCCATTCGTGTGGGTTTTTATTTGGGTTCCTTTCACCAGTAATATGTGTATGAAGGTCAATCAATCCAGGAAGTACAAATTGGTCTTTTAAATCAATAATTGAAACTTCAGTAGCGACTAATCCCAAATCTGATGCAGTAACAAAGCCAACTTTGATGCCTTTTATAAGCTTCATATATTAAAGGTTAATTAATTGATATTTAAATATAGGTATTTTAAATAAAGTTAATCTTCTAATTTTTTATTCATGTAGTTTCTTTAGCTTGATGTTTCTTAAATAAATTATAAAAAATCATCTTTTGGTGTTAAACATTTCTAAATGTTCGTAACAATAGCTTTTCTGGAACGTCAATTGTGATATAAAATTTAAATAACTAAACAAATATATTATGTACAAACCAATCTTATTTTTAAGTATGTTTTTAGTATTAAATCTTAATGCTTTAACAAGTGATTCAAATAACTTAAACAGTTGCACTCTAGAAATTTTGGAAGAATGCACTTTATCAAAGGTCTTATTTCCAATTTCCGAACATTTAATCGATTATAAAGAAATCGATATTAATTCAATTAATTTAGTTGAGATAGAAGAAGAAGTCAATTTAAATTTTGACACTTCAAAGTATTTACCAGAAGGCTTCAATGCTTTAAAAGGTAAAGACGATTTAGATTGGAGTAAGATAGAATTGATTGAATTGGATGAAGAAGTTATTCTTGATTTTGATACATCTAAATACTTACCAGAAGGATTTAATCCATTAAAGAGTAACAATGATTTAATTGGTTCAAGATAAAATTATAAAGATAATTAGTATCAAGAATTAGGTTGTAATTAAGATCAAAACATAATTTTTGAATAAAGTCAG
>JARRKS010000123.1:0-4523 GCA_037387865.1 Flavobacteriaceae bacterium | reverse complement strand
TTAAAAATTACCTAACATTTAAATTATTTCGACCGATAACGTCATAATTAAGATTAATGCATTTTTATAACGCCATTAGTCTTGATAGTTAATGATTACGTTTTATGATTTGATGATACAAATAGAAAACGCTCACCAATGGTGAGCGTTTTTGTTTATCTCAATACTAACTAACTAATAAAATTTAGAGATAAAGGGTATTGTGGAGTTTCACCATTACTTGCTCTAATGGCATTTATAATTGGAAACACAAAAGAGATAATTCCTAAAACAACCAAGCCTAATAGTCCTAATCCTAAAAGTAAAATTAAAGGAATGCATATTAGAGAATAGATTAAAATACTCAACTGGAAATTAACTATACGTTTACCATGTTCATCCATTTCATAGACTTCATTCTTCTTGGTAAGCCATAAAAATAAAGGCAATAATAAACTACCAAAGCCAATAACTAAAGTTATTAACTGGCTTAAATGTGTTAATACTATTAATTGTCTATCAACTTTCATGGTTAATATATTTTTTTGATTGATACTTATTTGACGTACAAAACAAAAAAATGTTACACTTTAAGCAGAAAATTAATCCTTTACTCCTAACTTCTCAAGAATGGTATCCATTAAACACCATTTAGTGAGTGATGACTGTAATAAATTAGCACCAACAAAAGCTGTGAACCACAACCAATTTTGATTAACATATATAGCTAATAACAAACTAACAAGAATAAATGTTCCTGCTATACCTCTTACAACTCTATTTTTCATAATTATTAATTTTAAATATACTTTTCTATTGGAACAACAATCGCTTTCACAGGATTGTTGGTTTCTAAATTTGAATTAAATTCTTTTATCAAGTCAAATAATGATTCAATATGTTCTTCATCGGTAAAAGAAAAAAACATTACCGATTCATTGCCTCTTTTATCAGAAACAAACCAATTTGAGGATACTAACAAAGATGTATTGTTCTTAAACCCATCTATGTCAGAGCTACTAAAACTTTCAATTTTAGCTCTTTTAAATAATAGTTGAACTTCTTTATGAAACTCCTCTACAACAGTTACAATGACTAATTTCATTATTTATAATTTTTTCGTTCAATCATATAATATACAAGTGGCACAACCAATAAGGTTAAAACTGTAGATACAATAGTTCCTCCCATTAATGAAATGGCCAAACCTTGAAATATTGGGTCAAACAGAATAACGAATGCCCCTATGACCACAGTTCCCGCAGTTAATAAAATAGGCGTGGTTCTTACAGCTCCTGCTTCAATTACTGCTTGTTTTAATGGAATGCCCTCATCTAAACGAAGGTTAATAAAATCAATTAGTAAAACTGAATTTCTTACCATTATACCCGCCAAGGCTATCATTCCAATAAAAGATGTTGCAGTGAAAAAAGCACCCATAAGCCAATGCCCTAACACAATTCCGATTAGCGATAACGGAATTGCAACCATCATGACTACAGGTGCTTTAAAGTTTTGAAACCATCCAACAATCAAAATATAAATCATGATAATTGCACCAATAAATGCAATACCCAAATCCCTAAAGACTTCTAATGTAATTTGCCATTCACCATCCCATTTTACTGTATAGTCATTTTCATACTCTGGTTGTCCTAAATACATTTCATTCATAGTATAGCCTTTAGGCAAATCAATCTCATTAAGCTTGTCTTCCATACCCAAAATAGCATACACAGGACTTTCTAATTCTCCCGCCATGTCTGCCATGACATATACAACACGTTTTTGATTTTTTCTATAGATACTTTTATCGCTGGAGACTTTTTCAATATTCACCAAATCTGCAATAGGCATCATGAATCCTTGTTGCGATTTAATTTTTAATTGGGAAATATCGCTAATGTTTGATTTTTCCTTTTCATCAAGTGTTAACACGACTCCAACTTGATGCATTGCATTTTCATCATACAAATTGGTTATGGTTCTATTTGATAAAGCCATGTTCATTGTATGTGTTATTTGTTTCGGCGTTACTCCATAAAGCATAGCTTTTTCCTTATCTATTTCAAATTGAAATTCTTTTTGATCCGCTTCAACCATCCAATCTATATCAACCACATCATCAGTTTTATAAAGTATATCCTTAATGCTATTTGCTACTTCAATCTGTTTATCATAGTCTGGTCCATAAACTTCAGCAACAATAGTTGATAATACTGGAGGTCCTGGTGGTACTTCTACAACTTTAACATTAGCATTAAATTTGTCAGCTATATTTCTTATTTCTGGTCTTAATAATCTGGCTACATCATGACTTTGGTCGTCACGAAGTTTTTTATCAATGAGGTTAACCTGAATATCTGCCATGTTACTTCCTCCTCTTAAATCATAATGTCTTACTAAACCATTAAAAGTAATTGGAGCCGAAGTACCAACATAGCTTTGATAACTCACTACCTCAGGTCTAGTAGATAAATATTGCGATATTTCTTTTGCAACTACGGCAGTTCGTTCTAATGTTGTACCTTCTGGCATATCTATGACCACTTGAAACTCATTTTTATTATCAAATGGCAACATTTTTACAGCCACAGATTTGGTAAAAAACATGGTTATGGAGCCCATTAGTAAAATAAATGTTAATCCTAAAAAAACCCAACGCTTTGTCCTATTTTCAATTAAAGGTCTTTCTAGTTTACTATACATTTTGAAAATGAAGGTTTCTTCCATAGGTTTTTCAACCTTATCATCAACTTTATTCCTTCCTTTTTCTCGCAAAAATATATATCCTAGATATGGTGTAATCGTTAATGCTACGAATAAAGATAATATCATAGCAATTGATGCTCCAATAGGCATTGGTGACATATAAGGTCCCATTAATCCTGAAACAAAAGCCATTGGTAATACATAAGCTATAACTGTAAATGTGGCCAAAATTGTAGGATTACCAACTTCATTGATGGCATATAAAGCAGCCTGCTTAAAAGGCAACCGTTTCATCTTAAAGTGTCTGTGCATGTTTTCTGCAATGATGATGGAATCATCAACCACGATACCAGTGACGAATACTAAAGCGAATAGGGTAATCCTGTTTAAGGTGTAGTCTAAAATGTAATAACTTAATAGTGTTAGAGCAAAGGTGATAGGCACAGATAGGAACACTACCAATCCACCACGCCAACCCATAGCTAGCATGACTACAAATGTTACTGCAATAATAGAACCTATAAGATGTAAAAGTAATTCGGACACTTTATGTGAAGCCGTTTCCCCATAATTTCGTGTAACTTCTACATGGACATCATCTGGAATTAAATTCGTTCTTAAATGCTCAACTTTTTCTAAAATAACATCAGCTATTTCCATGGCATCTGCTCCTTTGCGCTTTGCAACAGATATGGTTACAGCTGGGTATTCAGACATATAGTTTTCAGCCTTTTCACTTGCTTGACCAAATCCTAAACTCACATAATTGACAGGAATTTCCGGACCATCAATAATATTGGCAACTTGCCTTAAATAAATGGGTTGGTTTTGTTGTGAACCAATAATAATATTTTCAACATCTTCAACAGTTTCTAAAAACTTTCCTGTGCTAACTAGAAATTCGGTGTCATTATTACTAAAACTACCAGAATTTAATTGCGAATTATTGGCTTTGATCATTTGAGAAACAGACAAAAAATCAAGTCCTGCCGAAGCTAACTTGTCTTTATCTAAAACAACACGTAATTGTCTGTTTCTTCCACCAATCTTTTGGGTGATAGCTACATCGTTTACCTTTTCAATTTCGTCTGTAAGTTCTTGTGCTATTAGTCTTAATTGATAATCATCGTAATTCTCACTCCACAAAGTCAATCCAAGCATAGGCACATCATCAATGGCACGCGTTTTTATTAATGGAAATGTAACACCTTCTGGCATTTGATCCATGTGCTTATTAATTTCATTATAAAGCTTAACAAATGAACGCTCAATGTCTTCTCCAACATAAAATTGAACGATAACCATGGCCTTCTCTTTCATAGATGTAGAATACACATACTCTACGCCTTTTACATTAGAGATTAATTTTTCAAGTGGTTTTACAACGCGAGATTCAACTTCTGTCGGGCTAGCGCCTGGATAACCAACAAAAATATCTGCCATTGGCACATCAATTTGTGGCTCTTCTTCTCGTGGTATTAAAAATGAGCTATAAACTCCAATAACCATAAATACGATCATTAGAAGAATCGTAAGCTTTGAATCTATAAAGATCTTGGCAATTTTTCCTGCTAATCCTTCTTTCATTTTTTAATTTTTATGATTATTGAATCTTAATTCTTGCACCATTATATAGTTTGCTTTCAGCAGAAATTATATAGGTTTCACCAGCTGATAAACCCGATAAAACTTCTACTTGGTCTCCATAAACCCTACCTAATCTCAACCAACGTAAAATGGCCGTATTGCTTTGACTAACTGTGTAAATACCTGTCAACTGACCATTATTGATTAATACATCTGAAGGAATCAATACAATTCCTGTATTCGCC
>JARRKS010000122.1:0-6093 GCA_037387865.1 Flavobacteriaceae bacterium | reverse complement strand
TGCTACTACAAGCCCCAGCACAGAAAGAATTAATAACCTAATAACATAAGATTGTAATTGCTTTCCAACAGAAAAATTGTTTTGACCTTCCATTTTTGCAATGGCTTCATTGATATTGCTTTCTGGTGCTCCAAATTTTTCCATGGTCTCCATAGTCATCTCTATAATTCTCTCATTAAGAAATTGAGCCGCTTCAGGATCAATAATAGCAAATATTAATATACCAACAAGTGTACTTATAGCTGTCCCTACTGCAACGGTAATGAAATATGAAGTAAATGCATTTTTAAAAGAAATGTAACCTCCTAATGCTTTTCTTACTTTTAAAGAAGCTATGATGCCAAAGGCAATAATAGCCAAAAGGAGCAAAATGCCTAACCACCATTTTGTAAAAGTTTCTAGACTGACAACATACATTAAAACAGTAATTATTGTTAAAACTATCCCTAAAGTAACACCTTGATTTAAACTAATTGATTTAATAGATTTTTCCATTTGTAGTCGATTATTGGTTTATATAGTTAGTTAGTGTAAATTTAATTAAAAAAGTTACATTTTAATTAAACTCTAAAAAATAATAAAAACTATTGTCAATTTGTAAAAAATGCTTAAATTTGCACCTCGAAAAATCACAAGAATTGTAAAGCGCGAAGCGATGAAAAAAGGTATACATCCAGAAAATTATAGATTAGTAGCATTTAAAGACATGTCTAATGACGATGTGTTTTTAACAAAGTCTACAGCTAATACAAGTGAAACAATAGAAGTTGATGGTGTTGAGTATCCACTTGTAAAAATGGAAATCTCTAGAACGTCTCATCCTTATTATACTGGCAAATCTAAATTGGTAGATACTGCAGGACGTATTGATAAGTTTAAAAACAAATATGCCAAGTTTAAAAAATAACATATTTTAAAAAAATATATTTAGATAAAGCCTTTCAACTATTGAAAGGCTTTTTTATTTTTACAGAAAAGCATCTATATGAATTATATTCTTTTTGATGGACCTTCTCGCGAAAACCTTCTGCCTTTCACGTTTACTCGACCAGTTGCAGATATAAGAATTGGAATTTTAACCATTCGCGAGAAATGGGAAAAACATTTAGGTTTTACTACGACTACTATTACAGAAGATTATTTGTCTGACAAGTATCCTATGGTAGAAATGGAAGAGAATGTAATGATTAATGCTTCCTATTTACCAAATGTCGAATTGGTAGAAATGATAAAATCATTAGAAGAAAATCAGGCTATTTTTAAGGGTGAAGATGTTATTGCATTTTTCACTAAAGAAGCTCAAGAAGATATAGATTTTAATGCATTTGGAGCCATTGAGTTTGATGATGATATAATTAAAATAGAACATACTTGGGATATTTTTTCTAAAAATGGAGAAGCTATACTTGATGATTTTGACCTTCTCACGAGTAATAGAAAATCAAAAAATATTCCGTCCAGCAATCAATTAATAAATTCTGAAAACATATTTATTGAAGAAGGTGCTAAACTTGAATTTGTAACTTTAAATGCTAGTTCAGGTCCAATTTATATTGGAAAGAATACCGAAATTATGGAAGGCAGCTTAATTCGTGGTCCATTTGCTTTATGTGAAGGTGGTGTTGTAAAAATGGGAGCAAAGATTTATGGACCTACCACAATAGGTACATATTGCAGAGTTGGAGGAGAGATAACAAATTCAGTACTTTTTGCCAATTCAAACAAAGGACATGAAGGCTATCTTGGCAATTCGGTTATTGGCGAATGGTGTAATCTTGGTGCAGATACTAACAATTCTAATCTTAAAAACAACTATGCAGAAGTTAGACTATGGAATTATCAAACGGAAGGGTTTTCAAAAACTGGTTTGCAATTTTGTGGACTGATGATGGGCGACCATAGCAAATGTGGTATCAATACCATGTTTAATACAGGAACCGTTGTTGGTGTGAGTGCAAATATTTTTGGAAGTGGTTTTCCTCGTAACTTTGTCCCTAGTTTCTCTTGGGGCGGACATAGTGGTTTTACTACTTATGATACAAAAAAGGCTTTTGAAGTAGCTAAAGTTGTTATGGCAAGGAGGAATGTGGAATTTACTGAAGGTGATGCTGAAATATTAACACATGTTTTTGATGAGACTAAACAATTTAGAAGAAGATAAGGGTTGTCTATGCATAAAATATTTTTCTATCTTATTTTATTTATTTCATTAAATATCTTTTCTCAAAAAGATGCTTATACTGTTGTTAATTTAAAAATGAACAACGAACTTCCTCATTTTGGATTGACCATGACATCAAAAAACACTGTTTTATTTACATCATATTTGGTTACCAAAAAAGGAAAGGTTAAAATGAATGGCGTAGATCCAATCTTAACACTTTATCAAGGCCAAATAAGTGCTGATGGTAATATAGTAAACATTAAGCAATTACCAATAGATAGTTCGCAAGACCTAAACCATATTACAAGTGGTTCATTTTCACCAGATGGGAAACAATTGTATGTTGCTACTAATTATGCCAATATAAAAATCAGGCCTAAAGGAACTTACAAAGAGACCAATTTTTTTATTAAAGTAGGGGAATATGTTGAAGGGGTTGGTTGGACCAATTTTAAAACTTTGTCATTTTGTCAACCCAAATACTCATATTCACATCCTAGCGTAAGTCCTGATGGAAAGTGGCTTTATTTTATTTCAAATATTAGAGGAGGTAAGAACAATACACGAGGACCTTCAGATGTATTTAGAGTTCAGATTATTGATGACGTAAGTTATGGGGAACCTACAAATTTAGGTTCAAATGTAAACTCATATAGTCGAGAGATGTTTCCATTTATGAGTTCTGACAATGTTTTATTTTTTTCATCCAATAAACCAAATGGTTTTGGAGGTTTTGATATTTATAAAGCCAAAATGAATGCTGATGGTACTTTTGAAAAAGCCGAAATCTTACCTGAATCGATTAATAGTAAAGAGAGTGATATAAGTTTTGTTATTGATGAGAATGGTAATGGTTATTTAGCTTCAAAGCGTAAAGAAGGACAAGGCGATGATGACCTTTATTATTTTTCTAAAAACTAATCCTTTTTAACATATCTCAAATCCAGATAATTAATTGGATTTATACCTAAACCTTTAACATTCTTTCTTGTAAATCGTACAACTTCATCATAATATAGAGGCACTATTGGAGCTTTATCTACCACAATAGAATCCATTGCTGTATATAATAATTTCCGTTCTGCAATATTGGTAATGGTAAATGCCTTATTGTATAAACTATCAAATGTGGCATTTTTAAAATGAAAATAATTTGAGCCGTTTGGTGCAAAGTTCTTGCTATAAAAAATAGATAAATAATTTTCTGCATCTAAATAATCAGCAATCCAGGAACTTCTAAACATGTCAATCTTTCCATTAGATCTTCCACTTCTTAAAGAGGCTTCAGGCATAACATCTACATTAATGGTCAAACCATTTTTTTCGAGTTCACGTTGAATGAATTCACAAAAACTTAAATAATTACTGGTAGTAGTTAAAGTAATTTGCGGATTTGATATTCCACTTTCCTTCTTAAACTGTTCAATTAGCTGTCTGGACTTTTCAGGTTGATAAGTAAATCCAATGGTTTTATCATAACCTGCAAGACCAATTGGGATAAATCCACCATGTGCAGGATTTCCAATACCATTTCGCAAATAGATCATCATTTTTTCTCTATCAAATCCATAGTTTACAGCTTTCCGTATGAGCTCTGATTGAATCTCTGGCGTTTCAGAATCTAAATAAAAACCTAAATATTCGGTGTTTAAATATGGCCCTCTAATCATATCGATAGATTCGGCATAAGAGTCCCGAAGCTGACCTTGAGCAGTTAAAAGCTCATCTTTATATGAAGCATCCAGACTATTTAAAAAGTCTAAATTCCCTTGTGCAAATTGCAAAAATTCACTTTGCTTATCTGGCAAAAAAGTGATTGCGACAGCTTCTAAATATGGTAATGAATTTCCTGAATCATCCTTTTCGAAATAAAGCTCATTCTTTCTAAAAATTAGTTTAATATTTTCTTCCCATCTCTTAAATTTAAATGGTCCGGTACCAATAGGGTGAGATCGAAATTCGCTTCCATAATAATCTATAACTTCTTTTGGAACAACCGAACAGTATTTCATTGATAATAACCCTATAAATGCAGGAAAAGGTTGCTTTAATGTAATTTCAAAGAGCGTATCATTTACAGCTCTAAAATCATCAACTTTATTTAATACCCAACTTCCAGGTGCAGCAACTTTACTGTCTCTTAAACGGTTTAAACTATAATTAAAATCTTCTGCCGTCACAATTCGTGTAGAATCTTTTCCAAATAAATGATGCTTATGAAAATAAACATCATTACGTAATGAAAAAGAATAGGTCATACCATCTTCAGAAATGCTCCAATTTTTAGCTATACAAGGTTTAATGTTTAAGTCGTTGTCTAGTTGCACTAAACCATTAAATA
This sequence comes from Flavobacteriaceae bacterium, assembly GCA_037387865.1. Lineage (GTDB taxonomy): Bacteria > Bacteroidota > Bacteroidia > Flavobacteriales > Flavobacteriaceae > Gilvirhabdus. The sequence goes on along the minus strand of JARRKS010000122.1, from coordinate 1,588 downwards.
ATTGATTTGCTACCCAAGTATCGATTTGCTACCCAAGTATCTTGTAAAGTCCTAGCAAAAGCTGGATCAAGTGTATTTATATTGGCATGTTCATTATATCTAAATACTAAACGATCATTATCTAAATCTGAATTTTTTGCACAAGAAACAATAATAAAAAACAATAAAATTGATACGAAGAGCTCTTTTGCATATTTATGTTCTGTTGTCAAGTGTTTTAACATTTTAGATATTAGTTGTAGATTTGCAACTTGGTAAAAGTACAAGAATGAACGATAGAAAAAAAGTTGCTTTTTATACATTAGGTTGCAAGCTTAATTTTTCTGAAACATCAACAATTGCGAGATCTTTTAAGGATGAAGGATTTGAACGTGTTGATTTTTCAGAAAGCGCAGATATCTATGTCATTAATACGTGTTCTGTTACCGAAAATGCAGATAAAAGATTCAAAACCATTGTAAAACAAGCCCAAAAGTCTAATCCAAAAGCCTTTCTTGCCGCCGTTGGTTGCTATGCGCAATTAAAACCCCAAGAATTAGCAGATGTAAATGGTGTCGATTTAGTTTTAGGTGCTACAGAGAAATTTAAACTTACAGATTACATAAACGATTTATCAAAAAATGATTTTGGCGAAGTGCATTCTTGCGAGATTAATGAGGCAGATTTTTATGTAAGTAGTTATTCTATTGGTGATAGAACGCGTGCTTTCTTAAAAGTTCAAGATGGCTGTGATTATAAATGCACATATTGTACTATACCATTAGCAAGAGGTATTTCGCGCAGTGATACAATGCAAAACGTTATAAAAAATGCCAAAGAAATTGCATCACAGAACATTAAAGAGATTGTTCTTACAGGTGTTAATATTGGTGATTATGGTAAAGGAGAATTTGGTGATAAAAAGCATGAACATACATTTTTAGATTTAGTTAATAAGCTTGATAAAGTTGATGGTATTGAACGTTTAAGAATTTCTTCAATTGAGCCCAATTTGTTAAAGGATGAAACTATAGATTTGGTTTCTAAATCAAGAGCATTTGTGCCTCATTTTCATATTCCGTTGCAATCAGGTAATAATGAAATCCTGAAGAAAATGAAGCGTCGCTATATGCGCGAACTGTATGTAGATCGCGTTAAAAAAATTAAGAAAGTAATGCCAGATGCTTGTATTGGTGTTGATGTAATTGTAGGTTTTCCAGGAGAAACAGAAGATTGTTTTTTAGATACATATAATTTCATCAATGAACTTGATGTTTCATATTTACATGTGTTCACATATTCTGAACGGAATAATACAGAAGCTACTACTATGGAAGGTGTTGTGCCAGCTAATGTAAGGCGGAAAAGAAGCAAAATGTTAAGAGGACTTTCAGTGAAAAAGAGAAGAGCATTTTACGAAAGCCAGATTGGAACTACGAGGACCGTTTTATTTGAAAACGAAAACAAAGATGGCTATATTCATGGGTTCACTGAAAATTATGTAAAAGTTAAAACACCATGGAATCCAGAGTTGATTAATACACTACAAAATAGAACTTATTAATATTGATGATGATGGATTGGTAAGATTTGAGTTTCAAAAGGAATT
>JARRKS010000121.1:0-4532 GCA_037387865.1 Flavobacteriaceae bacterium | reverse complement strand
TTTTATTGTGCGTTCTAACCTAACTATTATTCTGGCCAACAAAAAGTATCAGGATTTGCCTGATTTTTTTAAAAAATATAATATTCATGTTATTTCTTCTATGCCTCATTGGACACAAGGTAAAACAGATAAGCAAAGAGGTGATGGCGTTTTTAATAAATCAATTGAGGCTCTTAAAAGCTTAAATACTCTAGGATATGGTATGCCAAATAGTAACTTAAAATTAGATTTGGTTTATAATCCATCTGGAGCCTTTTTACCGGCAAATCAAAATGCTTTAGAAAAAGATTTTAAAAAAGCATTACTTGAAGATTTTAATATCCATTTCCATAATCTCTTTGCAATAACCAATTTACCAATCAGTCGTTTTTTAGATTATTTAATTGCTTCAGAAAATTATTAGGATTACATGTATGCTTTGGTCGAAGCCAATAATCCATTAGCAGTTTCAAACGTAATGTGTACCAATACAATTTCTGTAGGTTGGGACGGATTTTTGTACGATTGTGATTTTAATCAAATGCTAAATTTAAAAGTGGCAAATAAAATTAGCCATATTTCTCTATATAATGAAGAATCATTACAGAATAGAAACATTGTAATTTCACAACATTGCTATGGCTGTACTGCCGGAGCAGGAAGCAGTTGTCAAGGAAGCCTTGCTTAAAATGAAAAGATTTTACCTAAATATTATTTTCCTTTTGTCGGCTATCCCATTTTCAATAGCTCAAGAATCTTTATCAGAATTATTACAAAAATATAATTCACATTCAGTACCATATATTTCAGTTCAGGAATTGGCAATGCCAAAAACCAAAGCTGTAATTATTGATGCTCGTGAAGTTGAAGAGTACAACGTAAGTCATATTAAAAATGCTTTTTCAGTTGGATATGATTCTTTCGATTTAAAAAAGGTTATAGAAAACATTAAAGATAAAAATCAACTTATAGTAGTATATTGTTCGTTAGGTATTCGTTCAGAAAAGATTGCGGTACAAATAAAGAATTCAGGATATACCAACGTATATAATCTTTACGGAGGTATTTTTGAATGGAAAAATGTTGGTTTCCCTATCTACAATAAAGAAGGTGAAACTAATAAGATTCATGGGTTTTCAAAAGAATGGAGCGTTTGGTTAAAAAAAGGTGAATGTGTTTATGAATGAAAATTTACTTATCATATTCGTTAAAAATATAGAATTCGGAAAAGTAAAAACAAGACTTGCCAAAACCATTGGTAATGAAGCTGCATTTGAAGTTTATAAAATTCTTGTTGATAAAACAGAACGGGCTACAAAAAACTTACCTTTTGAAAAACATATATATTTTTCAGATAATATTATTGAAAGTAAATGGAATAAAGATTTTAAAACCGTTCAAACTGGAGCAGATTTAGGAGAACGTATGAAAAATGCTTTTAAAAGTGGTTTTAGAAATGGTTATAAAAAGATTGTCCTAATTGGTTCAGATTTGCCAGATATAAACGAATCAATCATTAAGAATGCATTTGAAGTTCTTAAAATTAAGGATACAGTTTTTGGGCCAGCACAAGATGGCGGTTATTATTTAATTGGCATGAAACAAGTACATTCTCAAATATTTGACAATAAACCTTGGAGTAAACCACATTTATTAGATGTGACGTTACAAGAATTGAAGTCACAAAACATTTCATATAGTCTTATAGAAACTCTAAATGATATTGACACGTTTGAAGATTTAAAAACATCATCAATTTATAATATAGATTTACATGGTTAAATATATAAATGAAACAACCGAATTTCTTAAAAGTAAAGGTTTCGATAATCCAGAAATAGGAATTATTTTAGGCACTGGTTTAGGTCAACTTGTTCATGAAATAGAAATTTTAAAGGAAATTAGTTACAACCATATTCCTTATTTTCCAACAGCCACTGTAGAATTTCACAAAGGTAAACTCATCTTTGGAATTCTCGATGGTAAAAAAATAGTTGTTATGCAAGGTCGCTTTCATGTGTATGAAGGTTACTCTATGCAAGATGTTACGTATCCTGTTCGTATTATGCATAAACTTGGCATTAAAACCTTATTGGTTTCCAACGCTGCTGGAGCAGTTAATCTTGATTTCAAAAAAGGGGAATTGATGCTTATTGAAGATCATATCAATTTACTTGGTAGTTCTCCATTGGCATTTAAAGGTGTTTCTCAACTTGGAGAACGTTTTGTAGACATGAGCCAACCTTATGATTTAGAAATCAATAAAAATTTCTTTTCCTTAGCAAAAGAAAACAATATCACACTACGTAAAGGTGTTTATGCAAGTGTAGTTGGCCCACAATTAGAAACAAAAGCCGAATACAGAATGCTTAAAATTATCGGTGCTGATGCTGTTGGTATGAGTACCATTCCAGAGGTCATTGTAGCTAACCATTTAAAGTTAAGAGTAGCTGCCATTTCAGTCCTGACTGATGAATGTGATCCTGATAATTTAAAACCAGTGAGCGTTCAAGAAATTATAGAAATGGCCAATAAAGCTGAACCTAGTATGATAAAGTTATTTAAAGAATTAATTAAGATATTATAAATATGGAAAAATACATTGACATCGTATTAAATTCTTACTCTGGTTATTTAAACTACCTTAAAGATTTATTGATTTTCAATTATCATTGGGATAATTATTTCTATGGATTAATCATTCTTTCTCTGATTGTTTGGTTATTGGAAATAAAATTTCCTTGGCGAGAAGACCAACCTATTTTCAGGAAAGATTTTTGGTTGGATACATTTTATATGTTCTTCAATTTCTTCTTGCTCAATCTAATTGTTATGATTGCTCTTTCAAATACTGCAGAAGCTCTTTTTAATGATTTTTTAGGCATTTTTGGTTTAACGGTTTCGAACTTTCAATTATTTGATGTAGACGACTTGCCAAAATGGGCTGGTTTGTTGATCTTCTTTTTAGTGTCTGATTTTGTACAATGGAATACACATCGTTTACTACATCGTGTACCATTTCTATGGAACTTTCACAAAGTACATCACAGCGTAAAAGAAATGGGGTTTGCGGCACAGTTTCGTTACCATTGGATGGAACCTGTAGTTTATAAATCAATCCAATACATTCCATTAGCAATTATTGGCAATTACAATGCACAAGACGTAGCCATCGTTTACTTTTTTGCAATTTTAATTGGTCACTTAAACCATGCTAATTTAGGTTGGGATTATGGTATTTTAAAATATGTACTCAACAACCCAAAAATGCACATTTGGCATCATTCTAAAAAGCTTCCTGAAAGGTTTGGCGTGAATTTTGGACTTACTTTAAGTGTTTGGGATTATCTTTTCAAAACCAACTATGTCCCAAAAAGTGGAAGAGACATTGAATTAGGATTTGAAAATGATGAAAACTTCCCTACAGATTTTGTGCATCAGGAGATATATCCATTATCGAAAAAAGATTAATGAAATTATTTATTTTACTTTTTGCTTTGTGCTTTAGTCTAAATGCACAAGAGATTGACCATACAATCTGGACTGCATTTTTACAGGATCATGTATCGCAAAGCGGTCAAGTAAATTATAAAGCCATTTCAGAAAATTCTTCAGAATTAAATACCTATTTAAATGAGTATGTGAAAATTCATCCAAAAGACACGTGGTCAAAAAATCAAAAGCTTTCCTATTGGATTAATGCTTACAACGCCTTCACTATAAAATTGATTATTGATAATTATCCTGTAAATAGCATCAATGACATATCACATCCTTGGGACAAAAAGTTTATTCCTATTAATGGAAATCTTATGAGTTTAAACGAAATTGAGCATGAAATTTTACGTAAAATGAATGAACCTCGTATCCATTTTGCAATTAATTGTGCTTCTGTTTCTTGTCCAAGATTATTGAATAAAGCTTATCTTCCTGAAACTTTAGATCAACAATTGCATAAAGCTGCGGAAGAATTTATTAATTCTGAAAATAATCAACTAAATGCAGGAAACGTTAAAGTTTCTAAAATATTTAAATGGTTCAAGAAAGATTTTGAAACTGATGACTCTATTATAGATTTTATCAATCAATATGCTGAAAACAAAATAGATGCAAGCGAAAGAATTGGTTATTTAGATTATAACTGGAATTTGAATGAATAAATATAATTGTCATTACGAGGAACGTAGTGACGTGGTAATCTCTTAAAAAATAGATTGTCACTGCTGACAATAAATGTCAGCATCGCAATGACATTAAAGAAAAATGCAACATCAACTTTCCATCATAATTCCAATTCTTAATGAAGCTAAAATCATTGGAAATTTGCTTCACTACCTTATTAAAAATTCTTCTAAAGAAAATCTTTCAGAAATCATTTTAGTAGATGGAGGAAGTACTGATGAAACTATAGAGATTATTGAAACATTTAATGAAGTCACATTATTAAATTCAAAAAAAGGCAGAGCCAAACAAATGAATCTTGGAGCCAAACATGCTAAAGGAAACATTTTATATTTTTTACATGCTGATTCTTTTCCTCCTAAAGATTTTGA
>JARRKS010000120.1:0-9070 GCA_037387865.1 Flavobacteriaceae bacterium | reverse complement strand
AAATTCTACTTCCTCACCCTTTTTGTTATCTGCTTTAACAATTACCTCATCACCTTTACGCTCTACAGATTTGACTTTATGTGAAGCATTTATTGAGAATTTTTGTTTCTTAAAAACTTTATTTAACTCTTTAGATAAGCCTGAATCCATTGTTGGAATAATTCTATCCATATACTCAACAACCGTAACTTCAGATCCTAAACGTTTGTAAACTTGTCCTAATTCTAAACCAATAACACCACCACCAATTACAATAAGATGTTTTGGTATTTCTTTTAGTTTTAATGCTTCAGTAGAAGTGATTATACGTTCTTTGTCTAACTCTATAAAAGGTAAATTTGAAGGTTTAGAACCAGTTGCTATAATAGTATTTTTAGCTTCAATTTCTTCCTCTTTATCACCTTTAATGATAATATGCGTTGCATCTTTAAAACTTCCTAAACCTTCATAAACATCAATTTTATTTTTCTTCATCAAGAAATCGATACCACCTGTAGTTTGGTCAACAACAGCTTGTTTACGAGCTATCATTTTTTCCAGATTAACCTTAATGTCTCCAGGAATATCAATACCGTGTTCTTCAAAATGTTTTACTGCATCTTCGTAATGATGTGATGAATCTAAAAGTGCTTTACTAGGTATACAACCAACATTTAAGCAAGTACCACCTAAAGTAGAGTATTTTTCAATAATTGCTGTTTTCATTCCAAGTTGTGCACAACGTATGGCTGCTACATAACCTCCAGGACCAGAGCCTATAATGGCTACATCGTATGAATTCATAAAAATGTGTTTATTCTAAATTAATTAAAAGGAATACAAAAGTACGAATGTTTTATTGAAGCCTAAAAAAATAATGATTAATAAAGAGGAATATGAGTTTTTGTCAATCCTAAATATAAAAGATGCTCCTTAACTTCTAAAGCATCATCTCCACCTTTGTCTGCATGATGCAATAAAGTAAAGCCATGTGGGCCTTTTGCATGTAGAATATTTGGAGAAAACTCAAGCATGGGTTTTATGATATCCATTCTTCCAAAAAGAGCAGCAGTAAAAATATTAGCTTGTGCTCCTTGATCCAAAAAATACTGAACCAATTCCTTATTACCAACATGACTTGCAGCACCTAAACCAGTTTCAAAATCGCCATATTTCCAGTCATGTGCAGCATTTAAAAGTGTTGGATGTTCTGCTAATAGTTCTTTAACTCGATCTGGATCACTATGTGATTTACCAACAAACTCTTGAACTAAAGCTTTATCTAATTGTGGATCTTCTTGTATTTGGTTGTAAGAAAACAAAGGAACAGTTGGTATTAAGAGTGAGCCTACACCTAGTGTTTTAATAAACGTATTACGTTTCATAATTGATTAATTTTTACAAAAGGTAATAAGTAATTATAAAACTAACTTATAGTTTAACATTGCTTTATGTTAAACTTTATGAAGGAAAACCAAGCATATTGCCCATGCCAACAGTAAATAACCAACAACCATAAATAGCATGCTCAATAGAAACCAATAAAGTGGATTTTGTTTTGTTGTAAGTTAAGGCAAAAAGAAGTCCACCAAAAAAAGTAAGGACTATAACTAATGTGTTTTTAAAGAATATATGACCAAGTGAAAACACAATAGCATTAATAAATATGAACAAGTTTGTGTTAGAAAATAATTTTTGATAACGTTCAAAAAAGAAGGTTCTGTAAATAAGTTCTTGTGGATAGACAGAAAGAATAGTATAAACAAAAAGAATAATTAACCAAAGTTTTGGTTTATTGATTATGACTGTAAAAAGATTTTCACGGTCAAAAAACCATATATACAAAAATGTTAATATAGAAATAGCAACAAACTTAATTGATGTCAGTTTCCAAAAGCGCTTCCAATTTAGGTTTGGTTCAATTTTAAATGCTTTTTTCTCTACTTTTAGAAGCACAAAAACGATATAACAAAAACCTATTAACCCAATAATGCCTTTTATTCTCCAATCAAACTTAAGAGCAAAGCTTACAGGTATTATTATAAAAGCGATAAAAAATTCGATTGATTTATAGGTTAACCATAAACTCTCTAAATGCCTCCATATCTGCAACCAAAACCTTTAGTAAATAATCATAATCTCCACTTATATGATAGCATTCCAAAACCTCTTCAAGTTTAGCTACTTCCTTTTCAAACTTCATTACATAATCTTGCGAATGCTGAACCAATTTTATATGACAAAATGCAACAAAAGCTTTATTGACTTTTTCTTTTTTTAGCAAAGCCACGTAACCATCTATAATACCACCTCTTTCTAGTTTTCTAATGCGTTCATAAACTGCAGTAACAGATAAATTCAGTTTGTTAGAAAGCTCCTTATTGGTCTGTTTGCAATCTCTTTGAAGTAATTCTAATAATTTCTTGTCTATACTATCAAAAACCATAGTGAAAAATATTCTGAAAAATAAATCCTATTAATTAATTTTAAATAAATATAACTAATAATATGATATTATATAGATTTATTTTCTAATATATTCAATATCTATTGACTTTTAATCTAAAAAATAAGAATTTTGTAATAATTTAAAACTTAAAACCATGACTTTTAAACCAGCAAATAATATACAAGACTTACAATATTTTGGGGAATTTGGAGGTGTAAACCCATCCATTTCAGATTCATCAACATATACATTTTTATCAGCGAAAACCATGTTTGATACCTTTGAAGGAAATGCAGATGGCTGCTATTTATATTCGAGACACTCGTCACCTTCTAACTTATATTTAGGAGAAGCACTTGCAGCTATGGAAGGTACAGAAACAGCAAATGTTACCGCTTCGGGAATGGGAACACGAAAATCATATTCTGTGAATCTGTTAGTAATCCATTATTGGAAGTTGCAGATATACATAATCTAGCTAAAATCGCCAAAAAACATAATATAAAGCTTGTAGTTGACAATACTTTTTCTCCATTAAGTATATCTCCTGTAAAATTAGGAGCAGATATCGTGGTACATAGCCTTACAAAATTTATTAATGGTGCTTCAGATACCGTTGCTGGTGTAATTTGTGGTACTCAAGAATTTATAAATGATTTAAGGAATGTAAATGATGGTGCTTGTATGCTTTTGGGTTCTACTATGGATAGTTTCCGTTCTGCTTCAGTTTTGAAAAACTTAAGAACATTGCACGTAAGAATGCAACAGCATAGCAAGAATGCAATGTTTTTAGCTAAAAAATTTGAAACTGATGGTTTAAAAACGGTATATCCAGGCTTGAAATCTCATCCTTCTCATCACCTTTTTAAAAGCATGATGAACGACCAATACGGTTTTGGTGGCATGCTAACTATTGATGTTGGGTCAATTGAAAAAGCTAATGATTTGATGGAGCTTATGCAAAACGAGAATCTCGGTTATTTAGCTGTTAGTTTAGGTTTTTATAAGACCTTGTTTTCAGCACCTGGAACTTCAACCTCTTCAGAAATACCAGAAGTAGAACAAAAACAAATGGGGTTAAGTGATGGTTTAATACGGTTTTCTGTTGGTCTTGATGCAGACATAGAACGTACCTACCAAATGATGCGAAAGTGCATGGAAAGACTTAATGTTCTCAATAAAGAAAAATTATATATATAATTAATAAGAATTTCTCAAGCTTTATTTTCCTTTTATCCTTTCCCAAAGTGATGATAAAGCTTTAGAAATGTCTTCTTCATTTCGCTCAAAAGGTTTCATATTTAAGCGATTGTTTTCTTTAAATAAAATGAATTTAAAAACTGAAGAATTTGCATTCTCCTTGTCTTCCAAAGGATATCGAAGATCGTTATACTGATAGTTGTTCTCATCTAGTTTAAAAATACTAAAGTAACCATTACTAAACCATGACAATCTTTTTATGTCATTATAGTCTTTCCTTTTTAATGCTCTGGTCTTTGGTACTTCTTTCCAATCTGAAAAATAACTACTATCGTCCAGCAATGAATAATATCCTACATAATAAGTTTTCTCACTTTCTGCAATTCCATACCATAATAGATTATTAAAGATAGTAGGCTGCGCATAAAACCTTGAGAATGCAATGCTTTCAACTTTCAACGATTCTTTAAAAAGCGAATCTACATAAAGTTTATTTCCCAATGTGAAAAGCATATATGCAGAACTGATCCCTAAACCAAGTTTTAGCCAGAGTTTCCTTTTGTTTGAATTTCTTTTAAAAAACATCATTACAATTAAGCACAACAAAAATGGAATCGTATAAATGGGATCTACCACAGCAATATTATTTAACGCCACACGATAATTTGTAAAAGGTGCAAATAATTGTGTACCGTATGGCGTAAAACAATCCAATATTGGATGTGTAAATAAGGATAAGAAGAAAAGCCATATCCAATTTTTTAAGGTCGTTGTATTGGTTCTCTTTCCTGTATTATAGAGTTTATATACAATCCACCCGAATATAAAAGCTCCTAGTACTGTAAATAAAATAGAATGCATAAAACCTCTATGAAACAGCATCGCATCAATTTCATTATCATATAACCGCTTCACCACATGCAGCTCCTAATACTATTTGTGTAATCGAATCCATAATCAAGAACAGCAAATGTACACAACAAAATCAATTTGCAAAGCTTAAGTGAAAATCGTAACATTACGGTTCTAAATAAATTAACTTCACTATATGGAAAGCCAAGATATTAAACCTAGACTACCTCAAGATGAACATATAGTCGTAAACAAGGAGCTTAATATATGGGAAGCTTTAATTCCTGTAATTGCATTAATTGGGATGCTAGCTTATAACATTTATGTATATGGTGATGATGCATTAAGTGGTAGTAATCAGTTTATTCTTTTATTAGGTGCTGCAGTGGCAGCAATTGTTGGTTTTTTTAATAAGGTTAACTATAAACAAATGTTAGATGAAGTTGCCGAAAATGTAAAATCTACTACGGGAGCAATTCTCATACTTTTAATGGTAGGAGCATTAGCAGGAACATGGCTTATAAGTGGTATAATTCCTTCTATGATTTATTACGGATTGCAAATTTTAAACCCTACAATCTTTTTAGCAGCTTGTGTTATTATTTGCGCTATAATTTCAATTGCAACCGGCAGTTCATGGACTACATCTGCAACTGTAGGTATTGCTTTAATTGGTATTGGTGAAACATTGGGTATTTCTTTAGGCATGACAGCTGGCGCTGTACTTTCTGGTGCTTATTTTGGTGATAAAATGTCTCCTTTAAGTGATACTACAAATTTGGCTCCAGCAATGGCAGGAGGTGAATTATTTGACCACATAAAATATATGTCGATAACTACAGTACCTACAATCACAATTACGCTATTGGTATTTATTATTATAGGTTTAAATATTGACACTATCGGAACACCTAATATCTCTGATAAATTAATTGCCATTAAATCAGCTTTTCATATTTCACCATGGCTTTTTTTAGTGCCTGTTGCTGTTATTTTTATGATAATAAAGAAAACGCCACCGTTAATAGCACTTCTTATAGGAACTTTATTAGGTGGTATTACTGCTGTAATTGCGCAACCAGATATTGTTCTTAAAATTGCTGAAGCAGATAGCTTAACCTTTAAATCGGCTTACAAAGGTGTCATGGATGCAATGACGGTTGATACTGCTGTTGAAACTACAAGTGCCGAACTCAACGACTTATTTACAGCTGGTGGTATGAGTGGTATGTTAGGAACCATTTGGTTGATTATTTGTGCCATGGTATTTGGAGGTGTTATGGATGCCATAGGAGCTTTAGCAAGAATAAGTCAAGCTCTCTTAAGTCTTGCGACAACAACTTTTGGTTTATTTGCGAGTACTGTTGCAAGTTGTTTAGCTCTAAATGTAACTGCTTCAGATCAGTATTTGGCATTAGTAGTGCCAGGTAAAATGTTCAAAAAGGCTTATGAAGACAGAGGTTTGGCTCCAGAAAATTTGAGTAGAACTTTAGAAGATTCTGGTACTGTAACATCAGTTCTTGTGCCTTGGAATACATGTGGTGCTTATCAAAGTGGTGTTTTAGGTGTGCCTGTAATAGATTATTTCTTTTTTGCTATTTTCAATTGGTTAAGCCCATTTATGACGCTGACCTTTGCTGCTTTCTCTATAAAAATAAAACAGTTAGTAAAAAATTAGACGCTACAGAAATTAGTTAATTTTTAAAAAAAGTTTATCTTAGTTAATGCGCTCATTAATAATAATGTAGCATAATTATTTAACAATCTTAACTAAACAAAACAATTATGAAAAAACTTGTAGCGGAATTTATCGGAACTCTTTGGTTAGTTCTCGGTGGATGTGGAAGCGCTGTTTTAGCGGCAGCATATCCTGAATTGGGTATTGGATTTGTAGGTGTAGCGATAGCCTTTGGTCTTACAGTCTTAACAATGGTTTATGCCATTGGTCATATTTCTGGTTGCCATTTAAATCCAGCAGTATCTATTGGTCTTTGGATGGGTGGCCGATTTGACAAAAAGGAGCTTATACCATATATTATTGCCCAAGTATTAGGTGGCATAGCAGGTGCAGGCATTTTATATTTGATTGCCACTGGAAAATCAGGCTTTGAAGTTGGCGGTTTTGCAGCCAATGGATATGGTGAACACTCACCAGATGGTTATAGTATGCTTTCTGCTCTGGTTACAGAGGTAGTTATGACTTTTATGTTCTTAATCATTATTCTTGGAGCAACACATTCTAAAGCTCCAAAAGGATTTGCTGGCATAGCAATTGGTTTAGGTTTAACCTTGATTCATTTAATCAGTATACCAGTAACCAATACTTCGGTAAATCCTGCACGTAGTACAAGTCAGGCAATCTTTGCTGGAGGTGATTATGTAGGCCAATTATGGCTATTTTGGGTAGCTCCAATTGTTGGTGCTATTTTAGCTGGAATTATTTATAAAATGATGTCACCAGAGGAATAAAGATTTTAAATCTTGACATAATAAAAAAGCGCATTTAAACCATGCGCTTTTTTACTAGATATAACTAAAATTAAGTTAATTAAACATATCAGCATTCATTACTTTTACCCAAGCTTTCACAAAGTCTTTAACAAATTTTTCTTTGTTGTCATCTTGAGCATAAACTTCTGCATAAGACCTCAAAACTGAATTAGAACCAAAAACTAAATCAACCCTTGTAGCTGTCCATTTTCTCTCACCTGTTTTGCGATCACAAATCTCGTATATACCATTTATTACATTCCATTTGTTTGACATATCAGTTAAATTAACAAAAAAGTCATTAGTTAATGCTCCAACTTTATTGGTGAATACGCCATGCTTTGTTCCTCCATGATTGGTACCCATAACACGCATACCTCCAATTAAGACTACCATTTCTGGAGCTGTTAGACCCATAAGTTGGGTTCTATCTAATAACAATTCTTCAGGGCTCACCACATAATCTTTCTTCAACCAGTTTCTAAAACCATCAGCTAATGGTTCTAACGGTTCAAAAGATTCAGCATCTGTCATTTCATCTGTTGCATCTCCACGTCCGGCCTTAAAAGGTACAGAAAGACTCATTCCAGTATTTTTAATTGCTTTTTCAATACCTACATTACCAGCTAAAACAATGGTGTCTGCAACACTAATCCCAAATTCTGAAGCTATGGGCTCAAGAACTGATAATACTTTTGATAATCTTTCAGGTTCATTACCTTCCCAATCTTTTTGAGGTGCAAGTCTTATCCTTGCTCCATTGGCTCCACCTCTATAATCTGAACCTCTGAATGTACGAGCACTATCCCAAGCTGTAGAAACCATTTCAGAAATTGAAAGTCCTGAAGTTTCAATTTTTGCCTTTACAGCATCAGCATCATAATTGGAGTTCCCTTTAGGAACAGGATCTTGCCAAATCAAATCTTCTTGCGGCACATCTGGTCCATAATAACGATCTTTTGGACCCATATCACGATGTGTTAACTTAAACCAAGCACGAGCAAAAGCATCTTCGAAAGCCTTAAAGTCATTCTTAAACCTTAACGATATTTCTTTGTATATCGGGTCTTCTCTCATTGCCATATCTGCATCTGTCATAATTGGGTTTTGCGGCGTAGTCATGTCTTCCACATCTGTTGGCATATCCTTCTCATCAATTTCAACAGGGATCCATTGATTTGCCCCAGCTGGACTCTTACTCAATTTCCACTCATGATTGAACAACATTTCGAAATAGCCATTATCCCACTTTGTTGGATTGGTAGTCCATGCACCTTCAAGGCCACTTGTAACAGAGTCTCTACCCTTCCCAGATCCATTGGGATTTATCCATCCAAATCCTTGATGTTCAACAGAAGCACCTTCTGGTTCAGGACCTAAAGCGCCAGCATCTCCATTTCCATGGGCTTTTCCTACCGTGTGACCTCCAGCTGTTAATGCAACTGTCTCTTCATCATTCATAGCCATTCGCTTGAAAGTCTCTCGTACTTGTGCACCTGTTTTGATTGGATCAGGATTACCATTTACGCCTTCAGGATTAACATAAATTAACCCCATTTGTACTGCGGCTAATGGATTTTCCATAGTTGCTGGATTGTCTACACTATCATACCTATTTTCACTAGGTGCTAACCATTCCTTCTCGGCACCCCAATAAATATCCTTTTCTGGATGCCATATATCTTCTCTACCAAATGCAAAACCAAAGGTTTTGAATCCCATACTTTCATAGGCCATATTTCCAGCAAGTACCATCAGATCAGCCCAACTTACTTTATTACCATATTTTTTCTTAATAGGCCAAAGCAGTCTTCTAGCTTTATCTAAGTTTCCATTGTCTGGCCATGAGTTTAATGGCGCAAACCTTTGGTTACCTGTTCCTCCACCACCTCTCCCATCAGAGATTCGGTAGGTACCTGCCACGTGCCATGCCATACGTATCATTAAACCTCCATAGTGTCCCCAATCTGCCGGCCACCAATCCTGACTGTCGGTCATCAAATCGCGAATGGCTATGAATGATGAAGAGACAGTTGCATTAACAGCTGGAGGTCACACGGTAGGAAAAGCCCATGGAAATGGAGATGCTGACGCTTTAGG
>JARRKS010000119.1:0-4535 GCA_037387865.1 Flavobacteriaceae bacterium | reverse complement strand
GGTAAATTGAAAATGTACATTTGTTTTGTTAATCCCAATCCTCTCTTTTCGGGAATAACACCTGTTCCTCCGTTATAAACTACATTTTGATTATTGATAAAATCAAATCCGTTCAGGATGAATCCAATGAGCTTTCCATTTTCAAAAACACCAACAGATAATTCAAGGTCAATTTTATCTGCAATAATTTTGGATTTTAATTGATCCTCTGTCAATCTAAAAGGGACGAAATAGTCTGAAAATGACTCATTGAAGACGGTCAAAATTTTTATATTATCTATTCCTGCTAGAGTTCTAATTTCCATTTGCTTCTTTAATTACAACAGTCTCTTTTTCTGGCAATGAACATTGTATGATATGTTATGCCTAGTTTCTATTTCTGTTTTTAGCAGTTTTTATTAATTTCTTTATTATCCCCAAAGCTTTGTCATTACCTGTAAAATAATCTGTTGAAGATAAAGTAACGGGGATTTGTGGTGAAATCCATTTACGATTGTCTTCTGCTTTTGAATCTTGATGAAATTGCGTGGAAATTAATCCCATTAATCCTGAATATGGTAACTGAAACCATCCTGACTCTCCAATATGGTTGGGCTTTGAACCACTAGGTTCACCTACTAGAATTGGACTTGTGTATTGAGTAATTTTAGTTAATAAGTTATGTCCTGCAGAAAAGGTTTCTCGTCCCATTATCACAAAAATTTTTCCTTTTGGATTCATAACTTCAAATCTGTTGAGTGTTTTAAGCATTGGAGGCAGTAATGAGCCATCTCCTCCATGATTATGCCTTAAGTCTAAAATCAAATTTTGAGTTTCATTTTTTGCAATTTGCTTTCTTAACTCTACATTGAAATCACTTAAAGTTTGATTCTCTTTGTTTGTAACTGAGTTCAATTGAATATATATTGAATTTTCTTCTTTCATCAATTTGTACCAATAAGGATCATCCATTTTTGATAAGTAGATCGGTTGTGCTTCATTTTTTAGCTGAGGCATTTTAGGAAATCCATTAAAATTCCAGGTTATCGGGGTCATGATTACTTTTTGAGACGTACCCTTTGTATCCTTTAAAATTAGCTGTACTCGATTTTTGTTCTCAATGATTCCCAAACCAGCAAGTACGTCAGGTAACCCCATATAGTAGGGACCTAACCATAAGGTTTGCATATCATTATCTCTTGCATTTACTGCATTTGTGATTTGAAGTGCTTCTTCAGCTAGTATGCCTCCGATCGATTTTAATTCATAGCCTATCCATTGCTTGAGGTCTTCCTCGGCATCAACAACAAATATTCCATCATCAAATTGATAGAATTGTACTGGAAGTCGTTTTATTGAACCGCTTTCAAGAGTCGTTGGAATAATCAAATTGTGACCATTACCTAGACCTCCGAAAATCTTCATTAGCTCTACAACGATTTCCTCTTCAGACAAAGCTTCAATATTAGATTTTAGCTTTGAAGTTGCTTTGTCAAAAGTAGCTTTAGAGGTTAAATGATATGGACTATAGTGTAACTCATTGATTCGTTTTTCCAAATATTCTAGATCGCTAATCCATGTCTCTTTTCTAGTTCGTCTTACTTGGGTGTTATAGCCAAATAATTGTAGAAAGTCCTCATCTTCTCCAAAGTCTTTAAACACTGGATCATTTCTCAAAAATGGCTTTTCGTCATAGCGTGCAGAGAACCCTTTTTGCAACCAGAGCAAAGCATTTGATTTATCTCCAAGCAGGGCATACCCCTTGGCTATTTTTATCATAATGTCATTTGAAGGAGCTGAACCTGTTGGTATATCGTTTAAGATAGTTCCTCCACAATTTAATGTTTGTTTTAAAGCCTCAATTGAGCTTTTATATTGCTCTGTTTCATAGTAAGAAAGACCAAGTAGGTAGAACAAATCACAATCATTGTAATATTGTTTTTTCAGACTCTCCAAAATGGGAATTACCTCTTTCCATTTTTTACTTTTTGCGAAGCTGATAGCTTCGATTCTTTTATTATAGTATTCAACTGGGTTATTCGTACCCGAAGATATCGTTTGAGAAAAAGCATGGGATGCAGAAAGATAAACTAGGAGTAAAATTCCCAAGGAAAGGAATAAATTAATTTTCATTTTGAACATATATTTTTACTGTTGAAGACTTAATTTCTTCTTACCAATTGTCTGAATGGAGTTATTTCCATAAAATAAAAGGAATATTGATACGACAAATCCAATAGATAATGGAAGAACTTGTTCTGGTCCAAACATGTCAAATTCAACATAATATCCATAAAACAAGAATAATACATCGGCAAGGGCATGAGCTACAATAACAGCGCCTAATGATTTAAATTCATTTGCCACTAAACTAAAATAAATAGAAACAAGAATGTAAGGAAGCAAGAGGGAGATTGGTAAGAAATGCATTAGCGCAAATAATAATCCAATAAGAATAAAGGCTCCTGTTTTAGGATAAGCACGTACTAAAATATTCTGAATAATTCCCCTGTAAACGACTTCTTCAACAACTCCTGCAGTTAAGGACATCGCCAATAGCAATGGAAGTGCTGTTATTTCATTGAATTGTTTAAACGTTTGTAAGAAAGCGTTTTGTGCCTCAGGAACGTCTCCAAAAGCTAATGAAGATAATTCTATCGTTGTTATGGTTGCAAAGGCTAACCCAACGATGCGAAACCAGATTTTTTTATCAGACCAATTCAAGTTCATTTTGATTTTCACATCTTCTGGTTTCGAAAATGAACTAAATCCCTGAACGAGCTTCCAAAATAGAATTAATGCGGGAATGGTAATCAATAATGCCCAACCCCATCCTGTATTTGATTTCAAATTGAAAATAATAATGAGTTGAATTACCGTTGCAACTGGAATCGCTATAACAAGGCTTAAAATGATTGCTTTAATCCAAGCAGGTACTTTGTTCCAAATAGTTTTCATTCTTTTGATTTTTAGATTTGAAACAAAGAAAGGCCAGGTATTCTTGAAAGAAGTCTACCTAATATTAAATGGACGTTTAAAATTTTAAACGGACTTATTCAGCTTAATCTGTACTCCTTCGGAGTCATTCCCGTTTTTTCCTTGAATATTTTATTAAAAGCAGATTTGCTTCTAAAGCCGTTCTGATAAGCTAATTGTATAATTTGCTCATCAGTTTCTTTGAGTTGTTTTTTAACCTCATCAATGCGGTAAGAGTTAACAAGGTCATAGAAATTTTCGTATGGACTCATTTTTATAAGTTCAGTCAATTCTACGGGTTTAATGTTCATATAAGCCGCTAATTGGCCCAGGCTTAATTCATCGTCCAAATAGTATTGCTCTTTCTCAAGTAAACTTTCTAATTTTTCTAAGAGCTGTAGTTTATCATTTCTGAAATTTTGATTTAAGATGGATCTTTCTTTGGTGAATAATGAAACAGGTTTATAGACCTGTTCTAATAAAAATGAATTAAATATGATACTCAAGAGTACAAATAGAACCATCATAGTGTTTCCAACACTTACCCGTCCCATTACAGGGTACACATAATTAATAAAGTAGATAACAATAGGAACAATGAAGAATGCAATCCATAATCTTTGAAACTTTTGTACCCAGTTGACGGTTAAATGATCAATATTAGATAAGTTTTGTTTTAACTCATCATTATAGGACTTAGTAATTTTTACGCTTTTAACCAGGTAAATTATATTGATTGCTACTAATAAGGTAATAAAAATGATCTCTCCTAATGACACTAGGGACTCATCCTGTTTCAGTTTTACGATATTCTGGTTATAAATTTCTATAACATTATCAGGACTTAAAAGTGCCAATAAACTCGAGTAAATAAATACAGTAGTAAATGGAATAAAATGAAGCCAAATCTTTTTAAAAGATTTTTCTGGTTGTAACAATGCCCTTACATATAACCAAACCAACAAACCGTCGAGGAAAAAAAGACTTTGATCGTAAATAACCAAGTAAGCATTATCAACCATTTCATTGTCGCCTTTGGCAAAGTATAAACCAAAGCGAATTAGCCAAAGCAGCTGAATACCTAAAGCAATTCTTCTGGACAATAATTTAATCCCTTTTTGTCGCAACAAATGGAAAAAAACAAATAGGCTAATCCCAATACCGGAAATAAGTAAAAACGCAACAAGGTTGTTTGGAAACATCTATTTATGTAGATTTCAATTCAATGTACTTATTGAAATTAATTTTTTGAAATTAAACACAAGATTCAGTGTAAAGAGCGTTTTAACTCAGTTTAGGCGCTGTTCTTGCTCATTTTCGATTCGATTAACACATCAAATAGGCTTTTTATTTTTGCGAGAGAGTGGCTTGCTACTTGCGTATGAATCTCATTTGTCTTGACTGGATTATGACTTCTTTAGGACTGAAGTTACTTCAAATATCAAAAACAGACAAAAAGAGGGTTGTCAATCATGCAGTTTGATTGATTGGTTGTTCCGATAAACAGTTCAGATTTGGATTTGATATAACCAGTTTTTGCTTAAATTGAATCCACTAACAACATGGGATGAAACCATCAA
>JARRKS010000118.1:0-11598 GCA_037387865.1 Flavobacteriaceae bacterium | reverse complement strand
GTTTCCTGGAATAGAGATAAGAGAACCCACATTTATTCCAAACAATTTGGTTAGTGATCCTGTTTTTGAAAGCATTTTAACCAAACGTTTATTGTATTATGGATTCGCTTTAAATAGATTGGAAGAATTACAATTACAAAATAAAACGATTCGAGATTTTATTGAAAAGCATTATACATTCAAATAAAAAACCCAACACTTTCGTATTGGGCTTTGTTATTAAAAGTTTAGCTTTTATCCTCCAAAATCATCAAATCTGATATTCTCGTCTGGGATTCCAAAGTCTTCACCCATTTTCTGAACAGCTTGGTTCATTAATGGTGGCCCACAGAAATACAATTCAATATCTTCTGGAGACTCGTGGTGATTTAAATAATTATCTATTACGCAATTATGAATAAATCCAACAAAACCATCACCAGGAGCATCAATATTCTCTTTAACCTTCCAGTTATCTTCTGGTAAAGGTTCAGATAAGGCCAAATAAAATTTGAAATTATCAAAATCTTTCTCCAATTGTCTAAAATGATCTAAATAGAACAACTCACGTTTAGAACGTCCACCATACCAATAAGTAACTTTACGTCCAGTCTTTAATGTTTTGAATAAATGATATAAATGAGAGCGCATTGGTGCCATACCTGCACCTCCACCAACATAAAGCATCTCTGCATCACTTTCATTAATAAAGAATTCTCCATAAGGTCCAGAGATAGTTACTTTATCTCCAGGTTTTTGAGCAAAGATATATGACGAAGCCACCCCTGGATTAACATCCATCCAACCGTTTTTACTTCTGTCCCAAGGTGGTGTAGCAATACGAACATTCAACATAATCTCACGTCCTTCGGCTGGATATGAAGCCATTGAATAAGCACGTTCTACAGTTTCCGAGTTTTTCATTACTAAAGGCCACAAACCAAATTTATCCCATTCTGCTTGAAATTTATCAGGTGTTTCGTGTTCTTCAGGATGTGCAGTGATATCAATATCAGAATATTTGATTTCGCAAGGTGGAATCTCAATTTGAATATAACCTCCTGCTTTATAACCCATATCTTCTGGAATCTCTACGACAAATTCCTTGATAAAAGAGGCGACGTTATAATTACGCACAACAGTTGCTTCCCATTTCTTGATACCAAAAACCTCTTCAGGAATAGTTATTTCCATATCCTGTTTTACCTTCACCTGACAATCCAAACGAGCTCCATGTTGTAACTCTTTTCTCGTGAAATGTGGTGTTTCTGTAGGTAATGCTTCTCCTCCGCCATTCAACACATGACACTCACACTGAATACAGGTTCCACCACCACCGCAAGCCGATGGTAAAAATATTTTTTGATTCCCTAATGTAGAAAGTAAAGTACCTCCAGAGGCAACTTCAATTTCCTTTTCACCATTAATTTTTATTTTAACTGGTCCAGATGGCGACAGTTTTTGCTTTACTACCAATAACAAAGTGACCAATAATAATGTTACCAGTAAAAATGCCGCTACTGTTGCTAAAATGGTTCCTAATGTGCCTGCCGCTAGTATCATGTTACTCATTTACGTTTGTATTGTTAGCCAACTCTTTTTCAGTATCGTTTTTTAAATCTTCAATAAAGTTTTGAATAGGTTCAGTTTGTACTGTCTTTATTTCTTCTTTAGCTACATCATCACCACCAGTTAACATTCCACCAAAACTCATAAAACCAATTGCCATTAAACCTGTAATAATAAATGTTATGCCTAAACCTCTTAATGCAGGTGGCACATTTGAATATCTAATCTTTTCTCGAATAGCAGCAATGGCAAGAATAGCTAAAAACCATCCTATTCCCGAAGAAACTCCGTAATTAAAAGCTAATCCTAAAGTAGCTATTTCACGAGATTGCATAAATAATGAGCCTCCTAAAATAGCACAGTTTACAGCAATAAGCGGTAAAAAAATACCTAATGAATTATATAATGCAGGTGAAAATTTTTCCACCACAATTTCTACCAATTGTACCATGGTTGCAATAGTAGCAATAAACATGATAAATGATAAAAAGCTTAAATCATAATCAATAAATTCTGCTCCTAACCAAGCTAAAGCTCCTGGTTGCAATATATATTGGTCTAATAACCAGTTTAACGGTACTGTTATCGCTAATACAAAAATAACAGCAGCACCAAGACCAACAGCTGTTGAAACTTTTTTAGATACAGCTAGGTAAGAACACATCCCAAGGAATGTTGCAAATACCATATTGTCTATAAATATTGATTTAAAAAATAATTCTATATGTTCCATAATATATTGTTTGATGAGATTCTGAATCAAGTTCAGAATGACAAATCATTTTAATCTTCTATTAGTTCCTTATTCTTTGTTCTTTGTACCCAAATAATGATTCCAACTACAATTAATGCCATTGGTGATAATAACATAAATCCGTTGTTTTCATAACCTGTTGCATACAATCCTGTTTTTTCAATTGGATCTCCTAAAACTGGAAAACCCAATAAAGTTCCTGAACCTAATAGCTCTCTAAAAAACCCAACGATAATAAGAATAACACCATAACCAGCAGCATTACCAATACCATCAAGAAAAGATCTCCAAGGACCATTACCTAAAGCAAAAGCTTCAAAACGTCCCATAATGATACAGTTGGTAATAATCAGTCCAACAAATACCGAAAGTGTTTTACTTAACTCGTATGCAAATGCTTTAAGCACTAAATCAACAATTATTACCAATGTTGCAACTACAACAAGTTGAACAATAATTCTAATTTTAGAAGGAATAATATTTCTCATTAGTGAAATGACAACATTCCCAACACCTAATACAAATAATACCGAAATTGACATTACTATTGAAGCTTCAAGTTCAGCAGTAATTGCTAATGCAGAACAAATACCTAATACTTGGATGGTAATTGGGTTGTTATCTGCTAATGGATCTGTAATTAACTTCGCGTCTTTTTTAGATAAAAGTCCCATAAATTAATTGTTTTTTAAATTTTTGAAAAAAGGTACATACAATCTCAAATCACTTTTTATCATTGCTGTAACTCCGTCACCTGTAATAGTAGCACCAGCTATGGCATCTACCTCGTTATCTGTTTTGTTTTCGTTTTTAGGATCGGCATTACCTTTAGCTACATCAATACCTTTAAAATTTCCATTTTCGTCTAATAAATGCTCTCCAATAAAATCATCCATAAAATAACGTTGCTTAATGTTTGCTCCTAAACCAGGAGTTTCACCTTTATGGTCAAAATAAGCACCTTGAACAACCATATTTTTGTCTACTGCAACATATCCCCAAATAGCATCCCAAAGTCCTTTACCATAAATTGGAGCAACATAAACTGTTTTTCCTTCTTTATTCTTTCCAACAAACAAAGGCATTTTTCTAGCTTCTCCACTTTTAGCATTAGACTTTTGCTTTTTGATATCAATTAAATAAGGTTCTTGACCATTATTAGCATCCATGTACTCTTGTCTTGTCATTTGACTTGTAATTTTACCATCTTTAACTTCAAGTACTATTTGTTCACTTACATTATCAGTAAATAATTGAGGTGCTTCATCTGTAGACACAAAAACAGCACTACTCTCATCATTATTATTAACACCCATTGCATACAAAATGTTTTGTTGCTTTTCTAAACGTTTATTTTCAGAAATGGTTGGCTCTAAAGATGATGCCGCAAATGCCAGTAATGATCCAACTACAATTACCATTGCTATAGCAAATAGTATGGTATAAACGTTAGAATCGGTTCTATTACTCATAATTTATGCTGTTTTTACTTTTAAACGTTTTAATCTTTTCTTCACATTAGCTTGAACCACATAATGGTCAATTGTTGGTGCAAATACATTCATTAACAATATAGCTAACATAACACCTTCTGGATATGCTGGATTGAAAACACGAATTAAGATTGAAATAAATCCTACTAAAAATCCGTATATCCATTTCCCCTTGTTGGTTTGAGAAGCCGTTACTGGGTCTGTAGCCATATACACTGTACCAAAAGCAAAACCACCAATAAGTAAATGATGCCACCAAGTTGTACTCATTAAACCATAAAACTTACTACCTTCTCCAATCCATCCTGCATCAACAACACCATTGAAAATCAATCCCATGGCAATAGCTCCTATAGATGATGACAACATAATTCTCCAGCTTCCTATTTTAGTGAATATTAAAAACAAACCTCCTAATAAAATTAGAAACGCAGAAGTCTCACCTACAGAGCCCGGTATTATTCCATAGAACATGTCCCAAACAGACAGACATCCATGTTGGATAGGCAAAGAACAAAAATGCTCTAATAGTTAATGCAGGATTCAAAATATTCATTCCTGTACCACCAAAAATTTCTTTCCCTATAACTACACCAAATGCAACAGCCACAGCAAGCATCCAAAGAGGAATATCTACAGGAACAATAAGTGGCACCAACATTCCTGTTACTAAATAACCTTCTTCTACTTCGTGCCTTTTAATTACTGCAAATAAAAACTCTATTCCTAAACCAACGCCATAGGACACAATGACTAATGGTAATATTTTCCAAAGACCAACAACAAGGTTATCCCAGTTCCAGAAAATACTATCTAAAAACCCACTTGCTCTTTCAATCTCTCCTAATGCCAAATGATGCTGATAACCAGCATTGAACATACCGAAGATTAAACAAGGTATCAAAGCCATGATAACAATGTTCATGGTTCGTTTTAAATCGTCAGCTGCTTTTATATGTGTTCCATGATGTGTGGTCTCATTCGGTGTATATAAAAAGGTATGGAGAGCATTAAATGCAGGTGCCATTTTGGTACCTTTATATTTTTCTTTTAAGTTATGTAAACTACTTTTTAAACCCATTATCCTATCTCTTTTAACATTAAGTCTAAACCTTCTCTTATTATTTTTTGATGCTACTTCATACATACCTAGCGCTTCCATTTCGTCCAAATCTTGATACATACATGCTTTTAAGATTTGCATTGGGTATATATCCATTGGAAATACTTCTTCATAATTACCTGTTACAACAAAAGCTCTATGCTCTCCATTTGTATTAGTGTTCAAGTCGTATTTTTTCTTTGGGGTTAACCAAGAAAACGTTAATGCTCTTGTCGTTGATATTTTGTTAAATACTGGTTTATTCCATCCAAAGAAATCATAATCATCACCTTCTGGAATAACGGTAATAGTATTACTGTAGTAATCTAAAAATCCGTCTGGTTGTATATGTTTTCCACTTAAAACATTTCCAGAAATGATACGAACATTAGCGTCCTTTTCTATACCATGATCAAAAACCATAGTAGAAATTTCACAACCAATTTTAGTTTTTAAATATCTTGGTTTTTTAATTGAAGAGCCTACCATTGCTACTATACGTTCTGCATTAAACTTTCCTGTTTGTAGCAACTCTCCAATAATTATCAAATCTTGAGGATTAACAGTCCATACTATCTCGCCTTTATTAACAGGATCAATTTTATTGATTTGAGTACCTACATTTCCTGAAGGATGAGGACCAGAAACTTTATGTAATGTAATTCCAGATAAGTTAGCCAATGGTGAATTAGAGTTTACACCAACTGTAACATGCACTTTTCCAGTAGTTAATTTACCCAACGCAGTAATTGCAGTTTGTATTTCTTTTTCCTTTCCTTTTAAAACATAATCATAATCTGCCGCTAATGGTGCACTAGCATAACCTGAAATAAAAATAGCTTTAGGTGTTTTATTTGGGTTGGCAATTACATCATAAGGGCGTTGTTTTATAAATGGCCAACATCCAGATGCTAATAAATACGCTTTTAGTTTTTCTGCATCAGATGTACCAACATCAAGCTTGCCGTGATCTACATAATCTTGCTCTTTACTAGCATGAATTTTAATCCCTAAAATTTTACGTTTAGCGCCACGTAAAATTTCTATTACTTCACCAGAAATTGGCGAAACAAATTTCATCAATTCATTCTGTTTATTGTAAAATAAGGCTTCCCCTGTTTTTACTATACTGCCTTCTTTAGCTACTAGTTTTGGAATTATGCTATGAAAATCTTCTGGTCTAATGGTGTAGTAATTGCTGATAATTGCATTTTCAGTAGTTTTTTCAGCCTGACCTATAAGGTTTATATCTAGACCTTTTTTAATCTTAATGTCGTTTGACATATTATAATTTATTGAAATTAGTTGTCTAAAAATCGGTGCAAATTTACGAATTAAAAATGCAGATTTCATAATAAATAGTATAGAATTTTGCGCGCAAACGTTTAAGTAATTTTAGGCATAAAATTTCTCAAATTGAAGAAGTTAATCCTCCAGATTATATTAAAACAATAACTTTTAAAGGAAGCACCAACGAAAGTCAACTTCCTATTTTAAGATTGGGAGAAAAACTACAGTTAGAATTTGATGCCTTAAATGGTAATGAAGATGATTTTTATTACACCATTGAATATTTTAACTTCGACTGGACACCAACAATTTTGGCAAGAGCTGAATATCTTGATGGTTTTGATAACCAGCGCATTAGAGATTATGAAAATTCGTTTAACACATATCAAATTTATTCACATTACAAACTGACTATTCCAAACGAGAGCACAAAACGTTTAAAAATTTCAGGCAACTATTTGTTAAGTGTTTTTGACAATTATGGCGAGTTAGTTTTTAGCAGAAAGTTTATGGTCTATGAAAATTTAGCTAATGTAGGTGTAAGCATAAAACGCTCTAGAGATGTTACATTTATTAAAGAAAAACAAACTGTGGATATTATTATAGCTTCTAATAATATTCAATTCAACAACCCTGAAAAAACGGTAAAAACTCTAATAATTCAAAATAATAATTTAAACAATACAATTTCAGACTTAAAACCTATGTATACACTAGGTAGTCAATTGATTTATAAATATGGTAATGAAGCTAGTTTTTGGGGTGGAAACGAATATCTGTTTTTTGAAAACAAAGATATAAGAGGAGCAAACAGTGGTATTAGAAGTATTGAATTGCTGGATCTTTATAATAATTACTTATACGCAAATTTCATAAGAGCCAACAGACCATATACTTACAACCCTGATATTAATGGAAATTTTTTAGTCACTGCTATAGATGCTGAAAACCCAGATATTGAAGCAGACTATGCCTGGATTCACTTTTCATTGCTTTCAGACAAATTACCAGATCATCTTTCTGTACATATATACGGTAACTTTAATAACTATTCCATAGATGAAAGTAATAAAATGATTTATGATGATTTAGACAAAGTATATCGAAATCAAATGTTATTAAAACAAGGCTTTTACAATTACAAATATGTTGTCGTTGATGGTGATACAGGATTGATTGATGAAGGTGCTATTAGTGGTAATTTTTATGAAACTGAAAATAACTATAAAGTTCTGGTATATTATAGAGATTTAGGTGCTCGGTTTGATCGGATTATTGGTCTTGGTGAAGCAAATTCTGTAAATATTTCTAACTAATTAGGTTAAAATCATTGTTTTTTCGTTAAAACGAGTTAAAATTCACGCATAAGATGCTAATATTTATTATTTTAGCAACTTAAATACTTATACTCTTATTGGAGTTAATATGGTTCAACAAGTTACAAGAGGGATAAAAATTTCGGTAGAAACCACTTTCGAAGGTACATTTTATAGAAACTATAAAATACAATTCGCATTTGGATATATGGTTACTATTGAAAATCAAAGTAAAGACTCTGTACAACTTAATGCACGTCATTGGACCATTCTTGATGCTTTAAATAATGTAGAAATTGTTTCTGGAGAAGGTGTTATTGGCAAAAAACCAGTTCTCAAACCTGGAGAATCACATACTTATAATTCTGGCTGTTTACTAACTTCGCCTTTTGGAGCTATGCAGGGTTATTATAGTATGGTTAATTTTACAACTACCAAAAAATTTAAAGTTGCCATTCCGAATTTTAAATTAAGTGCTCCTTTTGCGTTGAACTAAATTTTGTTTTCTTTCAAACTTATAGATTCTATTATGCTGTTTGATATGTAAAAAGCTACAATTTGAATGGTGAAGAAATTCATAAGGTTCGTTATAATTAAATAATAATTCTTCAACTACAAAAACATCTTCAACATCTGTATGACCATAAGGTGAAATTCGCCTGAAAATATATTCATTTAGATTATCGGTTTTATGCAATTCAAACCAAGCACCTGCTCCAATACCACCAAGCCACTGTGCATTTCTAGTAATTCCATGAACAGTCTTTTGCTTTAAATTACCAACAAAATTTGGTGTGAACTCTTTTAAACTATCAAGAAAATATTTAATATTTTCCTTTCTTGAAGAAGATGTAAACTCTGAAATCTCTCCTATATCAGATACTTCATAAATCATATTGTCACTACTTGATAAAACAACATTACCAATGGTACTAGGTGTAAACCAAGTTAATCTTTTTAATTTATTTCTAATATTTTTGTCTGTAACAGATTCTATTAAAGTAGATGTCACAAATCGCGAACAATTACTCCCATTTTTCCTAAAAACACCATAAGGCACAAAATACCGTTCCTGAAGTTTTTCAATATAAGTTTTGGCCTTATTATAATCAACGTCATTACAAACTGAAGCTAGCATTTTTCCTTCACCATGCGTGAGTTTAGGATTGGTTGCCAGAAAATGTAAAATATCGTTTAAGTTTTTAATTTTTCCATTATCCAAATTTACCTGAATAGGAAAATTTAATTCGTTATCCGTTATTTTAGATCTTACTCTGCCATAAGGTGCAGGAATAATATATCTTCCAAAATCATAATAATCTAAATTTCCATTTTCTGTATTTATAAGCACCAAAGCTGCATGACCAGCACGTACATAATTTTTAGTTCCAATTCCAAAAAATTTTAAATAATTCACAAACCACTCATCAGAAACTCTAACAATGGTTTCTGGATACGCCAATGTTAAAATAATTCCTGAACTATTCATTAACCACTTCTGATATCCTAAGTTGCGTTGTTGAAATACCTGATTGATCTAAATTGTCATACCGCATAGTCACTATGTCTCCTGTTTTTTCAACTTGAGTAATACTAGTTGTTTTCACAAAACCACGATCCATGATAACTCCATAATCTTCATTCCCTTTTCCTGCTGTATTGTGGAATTTTAATAGAGATTGAGCATTTAATTTATTTTGAGATTTAAAATCTTTAAACCATGAATGCCGTTCAGTTTTCATAGTTTCAGAATATAGTGTAGAAGACGACCAAATTCTAGGTTCTTTTTCAAGAGTCTTAAAATGCTTTTGTTTTCCATCCCAAACAAGTTCCATAAATTTCAACTTGTTATTCCAATCAGCAATAACCAAAGTGAAAGGTTCGATATCATGAAAATCATAATGTTCAATGGCATTTACAATATCATCTGAAGCTAACAAATCTTTTACAACAATACCTCTGCTCAATCTATAGTTTGATTTTCGCTTATGAAAAACAAAACCACCATTCAAGACACAAAGCATTCTGTTTTTACTGCTCACACCAATCCAAGTTCCTTGTGAAACTTCATCCTTTGGAAAAAGCATTTGAGTGTCTTTAATGTTGTACAATTGCGGATTGATTGATACTCTGCTTGGAGCTTCATCTCTGTTTGAAGTGATGATAAAATCGTTATCTCCTTTTGGAATAATAGTTACAGTACACATGCTCAAAATAGTCTTAAAACTGACAAGCAACTTACAAAAAAGTCCTTAAAAAAGTCGTAACTTTGCAGCTCATTTTTTAAATTTTATTAAATCAAAATACAAATGGGAAAAGGATTTTTTAATGTACCTATTGCTGTGAATGAACCAGTTAAATCTTATGCACCAGGCTCTCCCGAACGTGATAATGTACTAAAGACTTACAAAGAAATGTTTAATAACAAGATTGATGTACCAATGTACATTATTGGTAAAGATGTGGCGACAGGAAACACAAGAACCATGTCTCCTCCTCACGACCATAAACACATTGTTGGTCAATATCATTTAGCAGAACAATCACATGTCGAAGAAGCTATTGCAACAGCTTTAGAGGCCAGAAAAAGCTGGGCAGTTTTACCTTGGGAACAACGTGCAGGCATTTTCTTAAAAGCAGCAGAGCTTATTGCTGGTCCTTACAGAGCAAAAATAAATGCTGCAACTATGATTGCGCAATCTAAAACAATACATCAGGCAGAAATTGATGCTGCTTGTGAACTGATAGATTTCTTGCGTTTCAATGTTCAGTTTATGACGGACATTTATATGGAACAACCTGAAAGTACCAGTGATGCATGGAACCGAATTGAATATAGACCTTTAGAAGGTTTCACTTATGCTGTAACACCATTTAATTTTACAGCCATTGCTGGAAATCTTCCATCATGTATGGCACTTATGGGAAATGTTGTGGTTTGGAAACCTAGTGATAGCCAAGTATATTCTGCAAAAGTGATTATGGATGTCTTTAAAGAAGCTGGAGTGCCAGATGGTGTAATTAACATTGTCTTTGGAGATCCAGTAATGATTACTGATACAGTTATGGCAAGTCCTGATTTTTCTGGGTTGCATTTTACAGGTTCTACATTCATCTTTAAAGAACTTTGGAAAAAAATAGGAAATAACATTCATAATTATAAAACGTATCCAAGAATTGTTGGTGACGAAACAAGTAGCAACAGCCATAGTCCGAGGAGCCTTTGAATTCCAAGGGCAAAAATGTAGTGCAGCTTCTAGAGCTTATATTCCAACTAATTTATGGGAAGATGTTAAGAATTATGTTATTGAAGACATCAAATCTTTCAAAATGGGTTCTCCAGAAGATATGAGCAATTTTATAACCGCTGTGATACATGAAGGTTCTTTTGATAAGTTAGCAAAATACATTGACCAAGCCAAAGCAGATAAGGATGCCGAAATTATTGCTGGTGGTGGTTACGATAAAAGTAAAGGTTACTTTATTGAACCAACGGTAATTGTTACTGAAGATCCAAAATACACAACGATGTGTACTGAGCTATTTGGTCCAGTAATTACTATTTATGTGTATGATGAAAATGACTATTCAAATACTTTAAAATTAGTTGATGAAACCAGTGAGTATGCCTTAACAGGAGCTATTTTAGCTACAGACAGATATGCTATAGAAGAAGCCACCAAAACCTTACAAAATAGTGCTGGTAACTTCTATATTAATGATAAACCAACAGGTGCTGTTGTAGGACAACAACCGTTTGGTGGTGCCAGAGCTTCTGGAACTAATGACAAAGCTGGTAGCGCACAAAATCTATTACGTTGGGTATCTCCAAGAATGATAAAAGAAACATTTGTTACACCAACAGATTACAGGTATCCGTTTTTAGATTAACCAAAATGTGAAAACCATATTTTAAAAAGCTATTTCTAATTGAAATAGCTTTTTGTTTTACCGATAACTGACTTTTGCAAAATTTTGGTATACATAAAGTATCCAAAAAGAACCAATGAAAAATTGCATATAATAGGATTATAGTAACTTCTTAAATCAATTTATAAAACTGAATATTAAAAGCATTAATTAATAATTTACTAA
>JARRKS010000117.1:0-5797 GCA_037387865.1 Flavobacteriaceae bacterium | reverse complement strand
TAGCTTTAAGCGTTCTTCAATGGCTGCTGGGCGCATATCAAATATCGAGGATACTATATTGGCAATCTCGCCATCTGTCATATTAAAAGGACAAGTGCCATAAGTATCAACAAAAATTCCCATAGGTTCTACCACACCGATGGCATAACTTACTTGCACCAATATTTCGTCACATACACCAGCAGCTACCAAATTTTTAGCAATATGGCGAGTAGCATAAGCAGCACTTCTGTCCACTTTACTTGGATCTTTTCCAGAAAAAGCACCACCACCATGAGCACCTTTGCCTCCATAAGTATCCACAATTATTTTTCTGCCTGTAAGTCCAGTATCTCCATGCGGTCCACCAATAACAAACTTGCCAGTTGGATTGATATGATATTTAATCTGATCATTAAATAAGACTTGTATGCTTTCAGGTAATTTTGCAATGACTCGTGGTATTAGGATATTGACTATATCTTTCCTAATCTTTGCCAACATGATTTCATCTTCATCAAAAGGATCATGTTGTGTTGAAACAACAATCGCATCAATACGTTGAGGTATATTGTCATCACTATATTCAATAGTGACTTGCGCTTTAGCATCGGGTCTTAAATAACTAATATCTTTGTTTTCTCTTCTTAAAAAAGAAAGCTCCTTTAAAAGCCTGTTTGATAAATCTAGGGCCAATGGCATAAAATTTTCGGTCTCGTTTGTAGCATAGCCAAACATCATGCCTTGGTCTCCGGCACCTTGCTCTTCTTTAGTAGCTCTATCAACACCACGATTTATATCTTCAGATTGCTCATGTAGTGCAGAAAGTACACCACACGAATTACCATCAAACATATACTCGCCTTTGGTATATCCAATTTTATTAATAGTATCTCTCGCAATTTGTTGAACATCTAAATAGGTACTCGACTTGACTTCACCAGCAAGAATTACTTGACCAGTTGTAACTAGTGTTTCGCAAGCCACTTTTGCATCTTTGTCAAAAGCCAAAAAATTGTCGATTAAAGCATCACTGATCTGGTCTGCTACTTTGTCTGGATGTCCTTCTGAAACACTTTCAGAAGTAAATAAATACGCCATATACTTTTATTTATATTGAAGATTTGACGAATGTTTAAAAGGAAGTTTCACTGCCTTTAGCGTTTTTGTTTCTACTGATTTGTTTTCAGTACTAGAGGTCGCAATCAGTCAAATCTTTCCTCCTAATTAATTGTTTGTCAAAAGTAAAAAAATAAAGTTGATTGCAAATCTATTTAGNNNTAAAGGATAAAATACTTATAACTGTAGATAGCAGTAATATTGTATCTTTCAATATAAGAAACCTTTCTTTTGAATAAATAAATTTAACGTATTGAACATCATAAAAAATTAAGGTTAAAATTCTTGTAATCAATATTTTATGCTCATTGAAACGTAAATGAATTTAAACCCATTTAAGAAATAGCTTACATTAAAAAAACTCAATAAAGTAATTTCGAAACTATTAATACTGTCTTAAAATAAATGAAGCTTAATAAATACAGTAAAACAGTTACTCAAGATCCGACACAACCAGCTGCTCAAGCTATGTTACATGCTATTGGATTAACAGATGAAGATTTTTATAAACCTATAGTTGGAATAGCAAGTACTGGTTATGAAGGAAATCCTTGTAATATGCACCTCAATGATTTGGCAAAGTTGGTAAAAGAAGGCACAAAAAAAGAAGATGTTGTAGGCCTTATTTTTAACACCATTGGTGTAAGTGATGGTATTTCAATGGGAACTCCGGGAATGCGTTATTCCTTGCCATCTCGTGATATTATAGCTGATTCTATGGAAACAGTGGTTCAAGCCATGAGCTATGATGGTTTAATAACCATTGTAGGTTGTGATAAAAACATGCCAGGTGCTTTAATGGCAATGATTCGTTTAAATAGACCAAGTATTTTAGTATATGGAGGTACGATTGATTCTGGTTGCCATAATGGAAAGAAATTGGATGTTGTATCGGCTTTTGAAGCTTGGGGAAGTAAAGTGGCTGGAACAATGAGCGAAACCGAATTTAAAAACATTGTACAGAAAGCCTGCCCTGGTGCTGGTGCATGTGGTGGTATGTACACGGCAAATACAATGGCTTCAGCTATAGAGGCTTTAGGTATGGCATTGCCTTACAATTCTTCAAACCCAGCAACTGGTGAAGAAAAACAACAAGAAGCTATCAAAGCTGGTGAAGCTATTCGATTACTTTTGGAAAAGGATATAAAACCATCAGATATCATTACTAGGAAATCTCTAGAAAATGCAATTCGATTGGTCACTATTCTTGGCGGTTCAACAAATGCAGTTTTACACTTTTTAGCTATTGCTAGAGCAGCTCAAATAGATTTTACTCTTGAAGATTTTCAGAAGATAAGTGATAACACACCGTTTTTAGCCGATTTAAAACCAAGTGGAAAATACTTAATGGAAGATGTACATGCTGTAGGAGGTATTCCTGCGGTGTTGAAATATTTATTGAAAAAAGGATTGCTTCATGGAGATTGTTTAACGGTTACTGGAAAAACATTAGCAGAAAATTTATTAGATGTTGCCGATTTGTCTGAAGGGCAAGATGTTATAAAACCAATTGAAAATCCAATAAAAATTTCTGGACATTTACGAATGTTGTACGGTAATTTAGCTACTGAAGGAAGTGTTGCTAAAATTACAGGTAAAGAAGGATTACACTTTAAAGGAAAAGCCAAAGTGTTTAATAGCGAGTATGAAGCAAATGATGGGATAAGAGACGGAAAAGTTGAAAAAGGAGATGTAGTTGTGATTCGTTATGAAGGTCCAAAAGGTGGTCCTGGAATGCCAGAAATGTTGAAACCAACAGCAGCCATAATGGGAGCAGGACTGGGTAAAGATGTGGCTTTAATTACAGACGGACGATTTTCTGGTGGCACACACGGATTTGTTGTTGGTCATATTACACCAGAAGCCCAAGAAGGTGGAACTATTGCATTTGTAAAAAATGGTGATATAATTACTCTTGATGCTGAAACAAATAGTATTTCTTTAGAAGTCTCGGAAGAAGAATTACAAAAAAGAAGACAAAATTGGACAGCTCCAAAGTTGAAATTTGACAGAGGAGTACTTTATAAATATGCAAAAACAGTTTCATCGGCATCCAAAGGATGTGTAACCGATGAATTTTAAATGCTCAATTTTTATGCGCATGAATACAGAAACAATAAAAGAGAAAAAGCAAACAACTCAAACTACAGAACGTATCACAGGAAGTGAAGCCATAGTTAGATGCCTTTTAGAAGAAGGAGTTGATATACTTTATGGTTATCCAGGTGGAGCCATTATGCCTGTTTATGACGAATTATTTAAATATCAAGATAAATTGCATCATGTCTTAACACGACATGAACAAGGTGCTACTCATGCAGCTCAAGGCTATGCTCGTATTTCAGGCAAAGTTGGTGTAGCTATGGCTACTTCTGGTCCTGGCGCAACAAATCTTATTACAGGCATTGCAGATGCACAGATAGATTCTACACCAATGGTTTGTATTACAGGTCAAGTGCCTTCGCATTTATTAGGAAGTGATGCATTTCAGGAAACAGATATAATAGGTATTTCTACACCGGTAACTAAATGGAACCATCAGGTAACCAAAGCTTCAGAAATTCCTGAAGTTATGGCAAAAGCTTTTTACATTGCAAAAAGTGGTAGACCAGGACCTGTTTTAGTGGATATTACTAAAGATGCACAGTTTGAAGAATTTGATTATAAATATGAAAAATGTGAAGGTGTAAGAAGTTATATTCCTATTCCAAAAATAGATACAAACACATTAAAGTCAGCAGCAAAATTAATAAATAATGCAAAACGGCCTATGATAGTTTGGGGTCAAGGTGTTATTCTTGGTGAAGCTGAAGAAGAATTTAAAGCTTTAATTGAGAAAGCTGGAATTCCTTCTGCTTGGACTATATTAGGAGCTTCAGCCATACCATCTAGTCATCCATTAAATGTTGGAATGGTTGGGATGCATGGGAATTATGCGCCGAATATCTTAACAAATTCATGTGATGTTTTAATTGCTATCGGAATGCGTTTTGATGATAGGGTTACAGGCAATTTAGAAACTTATGCTAAACAGGCAAAGATTATTCATTTTGAAATTGATCCTGCAGAGGTTGATAAAAACGTAAAAACAGACGTGGCTGTTTTAGGCAATGCTAAAGAAAGTTTAGCAGCAATTCTTCCTTTATTGAATAAAAACTCTCATACAGATTGGCATAATGAGTTTAAGGAACTGTATAAAATTGAATTTGAGAAAGTTATTAAAAATGATCTTCATCCAACCAAAGAAGGACTCACGATGGGCGAAGTCTTAAACGAAATTAACAAGCAAACTAAAGGCGATGCTGCTATTGTAAGTGATGTAGGTCAGCATCAAATGGTAGCTTGCAGATATGCCCAATTTAATAAAACAAAGAGTAATATTACTTCTGGAGGTTTAGGAACTATGGGCTTCGCTTTACCTGCAGCAATTGGAGCTAAAATGGCAGCACCAGAACGTGAGGTCGTGGCTATAATTGGTGATGGTGGCTACCAAATGACCATTCAGGAATTAGGTACTATTTTCCAAACTAAAGTACCAGTAAAAATTGTGGTTCTGAATAATGATTTTCTAGGTATGGTACGCCAATGGCAGCAGCTGTTTTTTGATAAGCGCTACGCTTCAACCGAACTGATTAATCCAGATTTTGTTCAAATTGCAAAAGGCTATTATATTGAAGCTAAAAAAGTAACAAGACGAGAAGATTTAACTGACGCAGTTGCTGAAATGATTAAAAGTGATTCAGCATATTTCTTAGAGGTTTGTGTAGAAAAAGAAGATAATGTATTTCCAATGATTCCTTCTGGAGCTTCAGTTTCAGATATAAGATTAAGTTAATATGGAAGATAAAATTAATCAATATACGGTATCAGTTTATACTGAAAACAATATAGGATTGCTTAATCGTATTTCAGCAATTTTTCAAAGAAGACATATGAATATCGAAAGTTTGAATACTTCAGAATCTGAAATACATGGCGTGTCTCGTTTTACAATTGTAGTCAGTATGACTGAAGAACAAATTAAAAAAATTGTAGGACAGATTGATAAACAAGTGGAAGTTATAAAAGCGTTTTATCACAAAGACGAAGATACCATTTATCAAGAGTCGTGTTTGTTCAAAATAAAATCTGATCTGTTGTTTGAAGAACGTCAGATACAGAATATCATTAAAGATAGTAACTCTAATATAGTTACTGTAAACAGAGAGTTTTTTGTTCTTGAAAAATCAGGAAGAAGAAACGAAATAGACCAATTATATAAAGAATTAAGTGTTTTTGGAATCATGCAATTTACGCGTTCAGGACGCATTGCCGTTACTAAAGACGAAATGAAAATATCAAAAATGCTAGCTGCATTTAACAATTAAAAAAACAAAAAAATGTCAAATTATTTTAACACACTTTCGTTAAGAAAACAATTAGAACAATTAGGAAAATGTAGGTTTATGGATGCTTCAGAATTTGAAGACGGCGTAAACGCATTATTAGGAAAGAAAATTGTTATTGTAGGTTGTGGTGCTCAAGGCCTTAACCAAGGGCTAAATATGAGAGATTCAGGATTAGATATTTCTTATGCATTGCGTGAAAAAGCTATAGAAGAGAAACGACAATCTTATATACAAGCAACCGAAAACGGATTTACAGTTGGAACGTATGATGAGTTGATCCCAACAGCAGATTTGGTGCTAAATCTAACGCC
>JARRKS010000116.1:0-4549 GCA_037387865.1 Flavobacteriaceae bacterium | reverse complement strand
GCCCATTGGTTGAAAAAGTACCTGTAATTTCATTATAATCACTATAAGACCTACCATCTTCTGTTTTTTTAGGTGTAGAAGCCAAGGTGAATCCTCCAGTTTCATGATCGGCAGTAACAATTACTAATGTGTTACCATCTTTCTCTGCAAAATCGAGAGCCTTACCAATAGCATCGTCAAAATCAATGAGCTCCGAGATAAGATAGTCAGCGTCATTGGCATGACCTCCCCAATCTACTTGAGAACCTTCTACCATCAAGAAAAAATTAGAATCATCGGAGTCCTTATTAAGAAATTGTATACCTAATTGGGTGGCTTTAGCTAAATAATCACCTCGGCCTTTAGCTACAGGATCCATATGGTTTTCTGCCAATATATAAGCCATTTTGGAATACTGTTTAATTTCTGTAAAGTTACCCAAAGCTGTAGTATCTAGCCCAAACCCTTTTGCTTTCAATTCAGCAAATAAATTTTCTCCATCTTTTCTTTTATTAAAAAATTTCTGACCACCTCCAGCAAAAAAATCAATGTCAGAAACAACCATGTCTGCGGCAATATCTTCATAGAGTCCTCTATGTATAACATGAGCATAGAAAGAAGCAGGAGTTGCATGTTGTATGGATGAGGTAGAGATCACTCCGGTTCTAATATGTTGTGGTGACACAATTTCAACCAAATTTTTTACTTCGGTAGAATCATCGGCAACACCAACGGCACCATTATATGTCTTTACTCCTGTTGCAAAAGCCGTAGCACCTGCAGCAGAGTCTGTAATATCTTCTCTGGATGAAGACGTTTTAATAAGCCCGATGGTCTTAAAACGGGCGTAATTTGGACTGGTTTTCTTAAAATAAAATGCTGATGATATTTGTGATAAACCTGTTCCATCTCCAATTAAAAGGATGACATTTTTGGCCTTTGTAGGTGCTTCTTCTTTAGGGGATTCTGGTTTACAGGAGAATAATGTTACTAATAGAACCAGATAAATCATGTTTTGATATGTCATGAGTTTGTGTTTAAATTATTGCTAACGGTTTTGTGTATGACTTGTTGTGCACAGTTATTATTATTTAATTGCATCAATTTTCAGACAAAAAATTTATGAGAATTGGATTAGTTATTTTTGAATTATTAAAGATGTCATGGTATGTATTTGGTAAAATGCAAAGTTCACTATTTGGTAAATTATTATGTATTTCAATGCTGTGATTTAAGGGAATGAATTGGTCTCTGTCACCAAAAAGAACTAAAACCTTACTATTTATTTTTGGCAATATTTCTCTGGGAATCCAAATGTCCTGTAACCACATTTCTTTAGAATCATAAACAAACTCTTCCCAATGATTTGGGTTTGGTGACTTCTTTCTATAGTTTGTAACGTATTCATCTGGAAGTATTTCAGGACTAAAATTTTGAAGCATTTTTAATCCTTCGGTTTTACTGGCATGTGGACTCAATGCACCTGCTCCAAATACAATTTTGTTTATTGTATTGGGTATTTTATCGGCTACTAGCATTCCAACAATTGCACCATCGCTATAACCAACAATATCAACTTTGTCTAATTTTAATTTATCAACTATTTTAACTATGTATTCTGCCAGTATGTTATAACTCAAAGAATCAATGCTATAAGACCTTCCATGACTAGGGCTATCAATTGCAATTAATTTGAAGTGTTTAGATAATTCAGGGATTAATTTATCGAAATTTGATATACTTCCCATACCTCCATGCAGCAAAAGGACAGGTGAACCTTCTCCATATTGTTCATAATAAATTTTAGTATTATCTATTTCTAAATATTTACCATCATGAGATCCGTATTCAACTTTTGATTGCCCTATAAGTTGAAAGTTGATAAGAAGAAATAGTATCACTAATGTTAATTTCATATTCATTTTACAAAATTGTGCACAACATAGAAATAAACATACTATGTTTATTTCTATGATGTTTATTCATTTTAAATTAAGTGACTCATACAGGGCTTGAATTTACAAAAATATGTAGGATCTATTTTATGTGAAAACTGTAAAATTTTTGAACATTATGTATTTATATTGTACTAAACTGTTACAATATGCTGTGAATCAAGTATGTAGAACAGCGCTATTACTTATAGACATTGTTAGTCACAGATTTTTTCTTGTCAAAACTTTAAAAATAATTTTCAGGCCATAGAATAATGGTAAACAATTTTTTATCATTTCTACAGCTCCTTTAAAACCTCTTTTTTCTAATTCTCTAATAAAGTATGGTCAAAGCGGAATATTACTTCTGTAAACATTAGATGAAGATTTAGACATGACTCCTCCAGATGACGTTGATAATCCACCATAGTTAACCATGTTAATATGCTCCACCCTACTTATATTTAAAATGCCGACACAACTTTGGTATTGTGGTCAGGAGTATTTTTTGAGTTGGTATCGTTTAACACGTCTTTCACGATCTTATACAAATCTGGAATCACCGTTCTTGCCAATTTGGAATTACTGTTCAAAAGTACGCAAATCCCTAAATCGTCTTCTGGATATACTGCAATTTCATTTCGGTAATTGTTAACACTTCCTCCATGATGCAAGATGGTTTTTTGCTCATCCTGATCCATAAATTTATGGATCCTCCACCCAAAGCCATAGTAAGAGCTTACATGCTCTGGCCAACGCTGGTAATATTTGCTGTGACCCTTAATTTCAATAAATGGGTTAAACGCTTCCTGTAAAGCAGATTTATCCATAATTTCGGGATGATGGCCCAATAATAACCGCATCCATTTGGCCATATCAAGTGCACTGGCATTGATGCCTCCTGCTGCAACAGCATTGTAATAATGATGGTTAAGTTTTAAGGTTTTCCAGCCGTAGCGTCTTTTTGAATGTGGTAAGGCAACATTTTCTGCATGCGCTAAAGTTTCATAATCCATTGAGGTATGATCCATTTGCAATGGCTTGAAAAATTTAGTGTTCAATAATACGGAAATATCT
Source organism: Flavobacteriaceae bacterium (assembly GCA_037387865.1). Classification (GTDB taxonomy): domain Bacteria; phylum Bacteroidota; class Bacteroidia; order Flavobacteriales; family Flavobacteriaceae; genus Gilvirhabdus. Next base: position 1,559 of record JARRKS010000116.1, on the reverse strand, counting down.
TGTCCTGTTTCTTGATACATCATCTCACCAGAAATCGCAAACATAGCATTCTGATAACTATACATCGAACCTGGTTTGCTAATTGGTACTACTGCATTAAAGCGACTGGCAATTTCTGTTAATGGCAATCCTGCCTCAATAAGATTGGTGTAACTATGGTATGGTGCCCCTGAAGAATGTGATAAAATATTGGCCAGTGTTATGTGATTGGTATTATTGCAGTTGCCCAACTGAAACCCGGGAATATAATCAATGACCTTATCTGACCAATCTAATTTGCCTTCACACTTTAAATTGGCAGCCAAAATGCCCGTAAACCCTTTTGACAGAGATCCGAGTCTGAATATGGTTTCCTCGTCGACACCATCATTTAAATTAATATTCCTTTTGCCAAATCCATCAGAGATTACAATAGAATCTCCTCTTACAACACTCACTCCTGCTCCTACAATATCTCCTGAAGCTATCGCCTTTTTAAAATATACATTAAGGGCATCTTTTAACTCTTGCTGACGCACTTTATATAATTTTATCTCTTTGTTGTTGACTAAAGGTTTAGCAACACTATTGTTTGACATTATTACACTTTCTTCAGGAATTGAAGCAGGTTTAATAACGCTTGATGTAAGAACCAAAAGCGTAAAAATGATGAGTATTGATTTTCCCAAGATCTTAAATCTCAACATAGGTAAATTATAGTTTCTTTTCGGATATAATGCTACGAATATAGGATGAAATACTTAAATAATCGATAAAATACATAATATTTTTTGGAAATTATTACATTTTAAACATGTCATATAATCCAACTTATTGAATATTAAGAAAATAAAAGAACTTATGTAAACACAGCTAATGTATTGTGCTGTGGAACTTATTTAGTCTTTAGGATCATATTAACCTATATACCTAACAGCTACGCTATAGTTAATTCATGGCTGCACCATAGCTAATACACCAGAGCTAACCAAAATATTCTATATTTTTAGTATCTTAAGACAAATAACTAACTGTCAATAAAATGAAAAACAAATATGTCTTTCTAGGTATTCTTTCCCTAGTACTATTTTGTATCGTCGGATGCAAACAAAATAAAACAGAACCTGTTGTAGAAACGCATCAAAGCGATTCTAAAGAATTACGATCAGTATTAATTAATGGAGACAGCATTCACTACATAGATGTTGGCAAAGGAGAACCTGTAGTACTTGTTCATGGTAGTATAGGAGATTACACATCATGGGCATTTCAGGTAGATACTTTCGCTACCAAACACAGAGTTATTGCATACAGCCGTCGTTATGCTACTCCTAATAATCAAAATTATCCAGATTCAGCAGACTTTTCAGTAGTACCACATGCCAAAGACCTGGCTACTTTAATCAAAACCTTAAATCTGGGCTCTGTACATCTGGTGGGTCATTCTTGGGGAGCATTTACAGCTTTAAAGACAACTATAGACCACCCGGAATTAGTAAAATCATTGACACTTGGAGAACCACCTGTGCAATCACTAATTAAAAACACAAAGCTTGGTGACAGCCTGTTAAACAATTTAG
>JARRKS010000115.1:0-4554 GCA_037387865.1 Flavobacteriaceae bacterium | reverse complement strand
CTACGATAAAGTGTTTTTTTAAAGACTTACTTTTCTTACATTTACACTGCTATTAATTAGTTCTTAGGGAGAATTACTGAAAGCTCTAAAATTGGAAACAGTTTGGAGCTTTCTTTTTTTGTAAACTCATTCAAAAAAATACCTAATTCTCACTAATTTTAGTCTTTATATAAAATTCAATATTTACATAAACTATTAAACAATTCATGGAGAGTTAAATTAAAAAAAGCTCTGAATAAAATATTCAGAGCTTTTATTTTATACAATAATTAAAACTTAAAGTTCTAATGCTTTTTTAACATCATTATTCATTAATAACTCAACAGGATTTTCTAAAGCCTCTTTTACAGTTACTAAAAAGCCTACACTTTCTTTTCCGTCAATAATCCTATGGTCGTAAGATAATGCTACATACATTATTGGTCTAATTTCTACTTTACCATTTACAGCAACAGGACGCTCTACAATATTATGCATACCTAAAATTCCGGATTGTGGCGGATTAATAATTGGAGTGGATAACATACTACCAAAAACACCTCCATTTGAAATGGTAAAAGTTCCACCTGTCATTTCATCAACAGTTATCTGCCCATCACGAGCACGAATAGCTAATCTTTTTACTTCAGATTCTACACCTCTAAACGATAAATCTTCGGCATGTCTTATTACCGGAACCATTAATCCTTTTGGTCCAGAAACTGCTATACTAATATCACAAAAATCGTAGCTTATCATTTCTTTTCCATCTATCATAGAATTCACAGCTGGAAATTCTTTTAGAGCTTTAACCACTGCTAATGTAAAGAATGACATAAACCCTAAACTAACGCCATGCTTTTCCTTAAAAGTTTCTTTATATTGTTTTCTTAATTCAAAAATAGGAGACATATCAACCTCATTAAATGTGGTTAACATAGCTGTTTCGTTTTTTGCCGAAACTAATCTTTCGGCTACTTTACGTCGTAATAATGAAAGTTTAGTTCTAGTTTCTTTTCTGTCTCCTCCAGGAATATCTGATCCCATAGAAGGAACAGCCTTTACAGCATCTTCTTTTGTTATACGACCATCTTTACCTGTTCCAGTCACTTGATTAGCATCTATACTTTTTTCTGCTAAAATCTTTTTTGCAGCTGGACTTGCAGTACCTGTTGCATAGGTTTTATTTTCAGAATGAGACTTCTCGACTGCGTCCGAAGTGACAGCCTGTGAAGCATCTTCATTTTTAGTTTCTTTGGTTTCAGAACCTTCAGGTTTTTCTGCACTTGTATCAATTAAACAAACTACTTGTCCAACAGCTACAGCATCACCTTCTTCAGCTTTAAAAGTAATTGTCCCACTTGCTTCTGCTGGAAGTTCAAGCGTTGCTTTATCGCTATCTACTTCGGCAATTGGCTGATCTTTTTCTACATAATCCCCTTCTTCTACCAACCATGTAGCTATTTCAACTTCTGTAATTGATTCTCCTGGCGAAGGAACTTTCATTTCTAAAATCATTACTTATATATTTAATGTTATTCTGAAATAAAATTTCAGTGTCTTTTTAATTTGTTTCAAATATTTCTTTAATAACAGCTTGCTGTCTACTTTTGTCTCTTGTGCTGGAACCAGGTGCAGGAACTGATGCATATGGTCTTGAAGCTACTTGTAATCTTACTAAATCTAATCGTTCTGACATGAAACTCCATGCTCCCATATTTTTTGGTTCTTCTTGAGCCCAAATATATGTTTCTGCATTTTTATATTTATTTATTACATTTTGAATTTTTTCAAAATGTAAAGGGAACATTTGTTCAATTCTTATTAAAGCAACATCTTCTCTCTCTAATTCTTCACGCTTTGCTAATAAATCATAATAGAATTTACCTGAACATAACACAAGTTTAGTTACTTTACTGGCATCTATAGTATCATCAATAACTTCTTGAAACTCTCCATTAGCTAATTCATTTAAAGTTGAAACAGCTTTTGGATGACGCAACAGACTTTTTGGAGTAAATACGATTAACGGTTTTCTAAAATCACGCTTCATCTGTCTTCTTAACAAATGAAAGAAGTTAGCAGGTGTTGTACAGTTTGCAACAATCATATTATCGTTTGCGCACAATTGTAAATAACGTTCTATTCTTGCAGAGGAATGTTCTGATCCCTGCCCTTCGTAACCATGAGGTAAAAGAACCACAATACCATTTTGAGCTTTCCATTTATCTTCTGCCGCAGATAAATACTGGTCGAAAATAATTTGGGCACCATTACTAAAATCTCCAAATTGCGCTTCCCAGATAGTTAAAGTATTTGGGTTTGCCATGGCATAACCATAATCAAATCCAAGGACACCATATTCTGACAATAAGGAATTATAAATATCCATATGTCCTTTATTATCTGGATTTGTATTTAATAAATTGATACGTTCTTCTGAAATTTCATCACGCAAAATGGCATGCCGATGACTAAATGTTCCGCGTTCTACATCTTGTCCAGAAATACGCACATTAAATCCTTCTTCAAGTAAACTTCCATAAGCAAGAGTTTCTGCCATTCCCCAATCTAGCTTATCTGTTTCAAAAACCATTTTATTTCTATCTGCAAGAATTCTTTCAGCTTTCCTTAAAAACTTAACGCCTCCAGGAACTGTTGAAACAGTTTTTGCGATGTTCTTCAATTTATCTACTGAATAAGAACTATCTACAGATTTTAACATTGAATCAATACTTTGCCTTGGGAACTTTGTCCAACGTTCTTGCATAAACTCTCTTACTTTTGAAGATTCAAGTTCTTTTGATTTATTATATTCAGCCTCAAGCATGGCTTTGAAATCTTCAGAAATTTTCTTTGCATAGTATTTATCAATAGTTCCTTCTGCTACCAATTTGTCAGAATATATTTTAAAAGGATTTGCCTGTTTTGCAATAGCATTATAAAGTTTTGGTTGTGTAAAACGGGGTTCGTCTCCTTCATTATGACCATATTTTCTATACCCCAACAAATCTATATAAACGTCCTTTTTATAACGCATTCTATAATCTAATGCCATTTCCACAGCATGAACAACAGCTTCGGCATCATCGGAGTTAACATGTAAAACTGGAGATAAGGTTACTTTAGCTACATCTGTACAATAAGTGCTAGAGCGTGCATCCAAATAGTTGGTGGTAAATCCTATTTGATTATTTACCACGATATGAATAGTACCACCTGTTTTATATCCGTTTAAAAGACTCATTTGGGCAACTTCATAAGCTATTCCTTGACCTGCAATGGCAGCATCTCCATGTACTAAAATTGGCAATATTTTAGAATCATCTCCATTATAATCTTTATCAATCTTTGCTCTAGTTATGCCTTCTGCAACTGGACCAACTGTTTCTAAATGCGAAGGATTTGGTACTAAATTCATTTTAATAGACTTGCCATTTTGATAGGTTTTATCTAACGTTAAGCCTAAATGGTATTTTACGTCACCATCAATATTTTCATCTTCAAAGTCTTTTCCTTCAAACTCGCTGAAGAGCTCATACATTGGTTTTCTAAATATATTTACCAATGTGCTTAATCTGCCTCGATGAGCCATTCCCAACACACATTCTTTAACATCATATTTTTCTACAGAATAAAATAACACATTGCTTAAAGCTGGAATTAACGACTCGCCTCCTTCTAGTGAAAACCTTTTTTGACCAACATATTTTGTTTGTAAAAAATTTTCGAAAGTAACGGCATGGTTTAATTTAGAAAGAATGTATTTTTTAGTCTTTATTGAAAATTTAGCCTGATTGTCATTATAATTTAATTGACCTTGCCACCATTTAATCACTTCTGGATTACGAAGATACATATACTCAACACCTATAGAACTACAATAAATGGCGTTAAGGTGTTTTAAGATTATTTTAAGCGGTTGTGCTCCAATTCCTAAAATTTCTCCAGCATTAAAGACTGTATCTAAATCTGCTTGAGAAAGTCCAAAATTTTCAATATCTAAAGTTGGAGAATACTTTCGTCTTTCTCGAACTGGGTTTGTTTTAGTAAATAGATGCCCTCTTGTTCGGTAACCATCTATAAGATTTAAAACTTGAAACTCCTTTTGAACATACTCTGGAATTTGTGTAGAAACACCTTCTATTATTTCTCCATTCAATCCATAATTTTCACTGCCAAAATCATAGCCTTGAAAAAAAGCTCTCCAACTTGGTTCTATTGAATCTGGGTTTTCTAAATATTGGTCGTATAAATCAGCAAAATAAGCTGTATGTGCGGCGTTTAAAAAGGAGAATTTATCCATAAATATTTTAAAACTGAATCAGTCAGGCAAATTTATACAAAAGTACAACATTTAGTAAAATTAGATATTCTTTTATTATTTTTATAAATGAATTATTTCAACTAAAAATACAGCTATGAAAAACGTACTTATAAAAAGAATAAAATTTCAATTTCTTGCTATCTTGTTTTGTTTGATTTCAACATCTTTATTATGTCAAAATAACAATACAGGACAATCTGATTTTTGGAATCATGTGCGTTTTGGTGGTGGCATAGGGTTAAGTTTTG
>JARRKS010000114.1:0-4559 GCA_037387865.1 Flavobacteriaceae bacterium | reverse complement strand
CGGGCGTTTTAGAATCTTCTTTTGTAGCTGAAGTAAAAAGTGACTTAATGGGTGAGCAAACTATTCTTTGTGGTGTGCTACCAACAGGTTCTATTTTATGTTTTGATAAAATGGTTGAAGAAGGTGTAGATGCCAATTATGCAGCCAAATTGATTCAGTATGGTTGGGAAACTATTACAGAAGCTCTGAAACATGGTGGTATTACTAACATGATGGATAGATTGTCTAATCCTGCAAAAATTAAAGCGTATGAATTGTCTGAAGAATTGAAAGACATTTTAACACCCTTGTTTGGTAAACATATGGATGATATTATTTCAGGACTTTTTTCTCAAACCATGATGGAAGATTGGGCAAATGATGATGTAAATCTGCTTAAATGGAGAGCAGCTACTGGCGAAACAAATTTTGAAAAAACATCTTTAACATCAGATCATATTTCCGAACAAGAATATTTTGACCATGGAACACTTATGGTTGCCTTTGTAAAAGCAGGTGTTGAGTTGGCTTACGATACGATGGTGAGTGCAGGTATTATTGAAGATTCAGCGTATTACGAATCGCTTCATGAGTTACCACTCATTGCAAATACAATCGCTCGTAAAAAATTATACGAAATGAATCGTGTCATTTCTGATACTGCAGAATATGGTTGTTATTTATTTGATCATGCTGCAAAACCTCTATTAGTGGATTTTATGAAATCTGTTAAAACGGATGTTATTGGTCAAACCTATTCAGATTCAAATGGTGTAGATAATGTTGATTTAATTTCGGTAAATGATGCTATTAGAAATCATCCTATAGAAACCGTCGGTAAACGTTTACGTTCTGCCATGACAGCTATGAAGGTTATTAAAACCGAAGCTAGAGAAGCCGTTTTATCATAAACAAATCAATTTAATTAATCAACCAAATATGAGTACCTCAACAGTAATAGAAATTCCTGAAGAATATAAAATTACCGAGCAGATAAAACAAAACACATATTTAGTTTCTGGAGAATTAAAAACATGGAATGGAGACATAGCAGATGTATATTCAACCATATCTTCAACCGAAGACTACAAACCTACATTATTAGGAAGTGTTCCAAACTTAACCGAAAAGGAAGCTTTAGAAGCTTTAGATTCTGCTTGTCAAGCTTATGATAAAGGACAAGGATTATGGCCTACAATGAAAGTTGTAGATAGAATAGCTTGTATGGAAAATTTTGTATCGCAAATGAAAACCAAGCGTGAAGAGGTTGTTAAATTGCTCATGTGGGAAATTGGCAAAAATCTTGCCGATTCACAAAAGGAATTTGATAGAACAGTCGATTACATTAATGATACCATTGAAGAATACAAACAATTAGATAGAGATTCAGCCAAGTTTGAAAAGAACGATGGTGTTCATGCTCATATAAGAAGAGGTCCGCTAGGTGTTGTTTTATGTTTAGGCCCATATAATTATCCGCTTAATGAAACATTTACGTTGCTTATTCCTGCACTAATAATGGGTAACACAGTTATTTTTAAACCTGCAAAACATGGCGTTTTATTAATCGCACCGTTATTAGAAGCGTTTCAAAGTAGTTTTCCAAAAGGCGTTGTCAATGTTGTTTTTGGTAGAGGTAGAGTTTTAGCAACACCTATAATGCAGTCGGGAAAAGTTGATGTATTAGCATTAATAGGAAATAGTAAATCAGCCAATGCGTTACAAGAGCAACATCCAAAACAAAACAGATTGCGTTTGGTTTTAGGACTTGAAGCCAAAAACCCAGCCATTATTTTACCGGATGCTGATTTAGATCTAGCCGTAAAAGAATGTATTGCTGGAACCTTGTCATTTAACGGACAACGTTGTACTGCATTAAAAATATTATATGTTCATGAATCTATTATAGAGGAATTTAACGAACGCTTCTCTAAAGAAGTTGATGCTTTAAAATTTGGAAACCCTTGGGATAATGGAGCAAAATTAACACCGTTACCAGAAAAAGATAAACCAGCATATATTAAAGAACTTATTGATGATGCTAAAGAAAAAGGCGCCACTATTTTAAATGAGAAAGGAGGAGAAACAACCAACAATTTTATATTTCCAGCAGTTTTATATCCTGTAACCAAAGACATGCGTGTTTTTGAAGAAGAACAATTTGGTCCTGTAATTCCTATTGTTTCATTTAGCGATATAGATGAACCTTTAGATGATATGGCAGAATCTAATTACGGTCAGCAAGTAAGTTTGTTTGGTAAAGATGTAAAAACGCTAGCGCCACTTATTGATACACTTGTTAATTTAGTATGTCGTGTAAATTTAAATAGTTCATGCCAACGTGGACCAGATGTGTATCCGTTTACGGGAAGAAAAGATTCGGCAGTTTCTACCTTAAGTGTTCATGACGCGTTGCGCTCTTTTTCAATTAGAACGTTTGTAGCTTCAAAAGATAATGACTACAACAATGCTATTTTAAATGACTTGTTAAAAACAAGATCATCTAATTTTATTAGTACAGATTATATTCTTTAATTAAGACTTTTTATTTAAATTAGTTGACACTAAAACTTTTATTATGAAATTTTCCAACTCTATTTTAACACTATTTTTTTCAGCAGCATTATTTTTAAGTTGTGGTGGTGAAAAGAAAAAAGAAGAATCTCAAGATATAAAAATAAACGCGCCAGCCAAGACTCAAGTAAAAGCAGATGAAAATATTGCCAATGTTGTTATTAGTGGTGACGATTTAATGAGGTTTGATAAAAAAGAAATCAAAGTAAAATCTGGACAAAAAGTAAAGTTAACATTAAGGCATATTGGAAAACTGGATATTAAGGTTATGGGCCACAATGTCGTGATTTTAAAACAAGGCGTTGATGTTTCAACTTTTGCTAATTCTGCTGCTACAGAAAGTGATAATAAATATATACCAAAAGATTCAGACGATATAATTGCCCATACAGACTTAATAGGAGGTGGTCAAACTACATCTATTGAATTTGATGCACCAGCAGCAGGCGAATATACATTTATATGCAGCTTTCCTGGACATTATGCCATGATGCAAGGTAAATTTATTGTGGAGTAAAATATTTCATAATTTAAGAAATAAGCAATAACATAAAAAAACTTTAATGGACTCAAAAAGCGACACTTGTCGCTTTTTTTAATTGTGTCCAACTTTTAGATATGGTACGTTTTAATGCATTATATACTTTATTGTTGTGAATGTTATATTCTTAATTGGTCATTGAAACCTCATAAATTGTTCTTTCAAAATTATCTATTAATGTTCCCATTTTTTCCATTACTTCGTCAAATTGACCAGATTCCATCAATAATTGTGTGTCCTTATTTCTAGCTTCAATCGAATCATATTCACATTCCCAAATTACATGAGCAGACTCATTATCAGTTTTTGTATTTAATAAAACTCTACCAACTTTTAATCCAAGATTCTTTCTCACTTGACTTGCATAAAGTCTATGGTTATAGACCTCTTCAATCATTCCATCTTTAGCCCAATATTGATTCATTACGATAATTTTTTTGCTTTCTTGAGCTTTAACATTGATCAAGGGACATAATAGCAAAACGAATAAAAAGGCCTTACATGTTTTCATGGATATTTGTTTTATGTGTTTTATTGAATTATACATAACGGTTTTAGCTATGGTTTCGTTGCGGAAAAATCCGCAGGATTATTTCCGCTGTAGCCGAAAGATAATAAATAAGCGTTGAATTCCGATTAGGAATTCAGCCACGCTGAATTATAGCCAATGTTGTGCTATCGTTATTTTTCCTTTGCCAGGTGAGTGTTTATTTGCTGAATCAATTCCTGCGCTTCTTGTTTTACTCTCTTAAAGTATTTAATCATACCTTTTCTGCGAGTATAATTTTCCTTAATATAATTTCTTCCCTCAAAGCTTTGAGCAAAGGAAATCAGGCTTTCAGGATGATCCTTATCTGTAGGTAACATAGGGAAGTCATTTAAATTTATTTCTGTTTTCGAACGTATGACCTGGTTTATTTCATTATCCATGGCATAATGCTTATCCTCTTCATTGTAGGCATCGGCAAGGTATTTCGTGTAAGTATAATATTTCGTGAGTTGGTTTTGCAGATCTTCAAAACCAGAGAGATTAGGGTTTTCTGAATTCTGTAGCGTATTGTATGTCCGAACCGTTATGGGCTGTTGGTAATACGTACCTAAAAAGACAAGTTTTAAGCTGTCTAATTGACTGGTGTTATACGAGGTTAAGTTAAGCGCCCATGATTCAATATTGACCTGACGTTCTAATTTGCCTGTAACGTAATTACTTTCTACCGTATCTCTGGCAAGGTCTTTTTTAAACTCTTCTAATAGCGCTTTAGACTTTCTGAATTCTTTTCTGTCTTCATTCCAGTTGTTGATCTGTAAGGCAATTAAAATTCCGATAACTACAAGTACGATTTCTCCAATGGCATACAGGAGATACTTTCTGGTTTTTCCTTCTGAAAGTAGTTTTTGTCTAATTTTTCTAAAGAATTTTATCATTGGTTAATTGTTGGTCATAATGAAGCACAACGTTGTTGTA
>JARRKS010000113.1:0-10144 GCA_037387865.1 Flavobacteriaceae bacterium | reverse complement strand
ACCCAAACAGCTTCTGGCCTTTTTATTCCAGATTCGGCCCAAGAGAAACAACATAAAGGTACAGTTGTAGCTGTAGGGACAGGTAAAAAAGATGAACCACTTACTGTAAAAATTGGAGACCAAGTACTCTACGGAAAATATTCAGGTTCAGAAATTTCTTTAGATGGTAAAGATTATTTGATGATGCGCGAAGAAGACATCATGGCAATAATCTAATACTAACTTAAACTTTAATTAATTCACAATAAATCATTCATTAAAAAATGGCAAAAGATATAAAATTTGATATAGAAGCACGCGACGGTTTAAAGCGTGGTGTAGATGCATTGGCAAATGCTGTAAAAGTAACATTAGGTCCCAAAGGAAGAAACGTAATTATTAGTAAATCATTTGGAGCACCTCAAGTCACTAAAGATGGTGTTACGGTAGCAAAAGAAATTGAACTAGAAGATGCTCTTGAAAATATGGGAGCACAAATGGTAAAAGAAGTGGCTTCTAAAACTAACGATTTAGCTGGTGATGGTACTACAACAGCTACTGTTCTTGCTCAATCTATCGTAAAAGAAGGTTTAAAAAATGTAGCCGCTGGTGCAAATCCAATGGATTTAAAACGTGGTATAGATAAAGCTGTAGAAGCTATTGTAGCAGACTTGGCAAAACAAAGTAAACAGGTAGGAAATTCTTCTGAAAAGATTAAACAAGTAGCTTCTATATCTGCAAACAACGATGATGTTATTGGTGATTTAATTGCTAATGCATTTGGTAAAGTTGGTAAAGAAGGTGTTATAACTGTTGAAGAAGCCAAAGGAACAGATACTTATGTAGATGTTGTTGAAGGTATGCAATTTGATAGAGGCTATCTTTCACCTTACTTCGTAACAGACAGTGAAAAAATGATTGCCGATTTAGAAAATCCATACATCTTATTATACGATAAGAAAGTATCTACAATGAAAGATTTACTTCCGGTTCTTGAGCCAGTTGCTCAATCTGGAAAACCACTTTTAATTATTGCCGAAGATGTAGATGGAGAAGCATTAGCAACTTTAGTAGTTAACAAATTACGTGGTGCACTTAAAATTGCAGCTGTTAAGGCTCCAGGTTTTGGTGACAGACGTAAAGCTATGCTTGAGGATATTGCAATCCTAACTGGTGGAACAGTAATTTCTGAAGAACGCGGATTTACTTTAGAAAACACAACTATAGACATGCTTGGTACTGCTGAACGTGTAACTATTGATAAAGACAATACAACTGTAGTTAATGGTGCTGGTGATAAAGGATTGATTAAAAACCGTGTGAACCAAATTAAATCACAAATAGAAACGACTACTAGCGATTATGACAAAGAAAAACTTCAAGAGCGTTTGGCTAAATTAGCTGGTGGTGTTGCAGTTTTATATGTTGGTGCTGCTAGTGAAGTTGAAATGAAAGAAAAGAAAGATCGAGTTGATGATGCGTTGCACGCAACACGTGCAGCCGTTGAAGAAGGTATTGTTGCTGGTGGTGGTGTTGCTTTTGTTAGAGCGAAACCCCTATTAGAGAAATTGACTACAGAAAACCTTGACGAAGTCACAGGTATCCAAATTGTGGCTAGAGCTATTGAGTCTCCATTGCGTACCATTGTAGAAAATGCTGGCGGTGAAGGTAGTGTTGTTGTTGCTAAAGTAATGGAAGGTAAAGGTGATTTTGGTTTTGATGCAAAAACTGAAACCTATGTACAGATGTTAAAAGCTGGTATTATAGATCCAACTAAAGTAACACGTATTGCATTAGAGAATGCAGCTTCTGTTGCTGGTATGATCTTAACTACCGAATGTGCTTTGGTAGATATTAAAGAAGATGCTCCTGCTATGCCTCCTATGGGTGGCGGCGGAATGCCAGGGATGATGTAAGTATTAAAATGCAAACATAGTAAAAAAAGCCTTTGGAAATTCCAAAGGCTTTTTTGTGGTGTGAATACTTTTAAAGTATTCTATTCTTGTTGTAAAACCATATTTCGAATATTTCTTTTTATCACAAGAAATTAAACCTATCAGAATCAATATACTGGTTTCGATTAATTTCAAACTATATGATTTTATTTTATATAAAATTCCTTTCACTTTTCTTATCGCTTGAATTGGCTTGAGTATTAATTAAGTTAAACTTAATTTTTATTAAAAAACAGCCTTCCCATAAATAGCATCTCTAAAGTTTTTATGCAAACCTATTTGGTCAAAAGGAAACAATTGTACAAACAAAACAGCAGTCAACTCGTTTACAGGATCAACCCAAAACAAAGTGCTTGCTGCGCCATCCCAAAAAAACTCTCCTACTACTCCATTATTTTCTTCTGGTGTTGCTGGTGGTCTTAAACGCACTGCAAAGTCTATCCCAAAACCTACCTGCCCTTTACTGGGCAACCAAGACCGTTTGGTAATACTATCAGATAAATGATTGGTTGTCATCAGCTTTACCGTTTCAGGTTTTAAAATAATAACACTATCCAGTATTCCATTATTCACAAGCATTCTTGCAAATCGTTGATAATTATCAAGCGTTGAAGTCAACCCCGAGCCACCAGATTTTAAAAGTCCTGATTCTATATTAACTAAATGTGCTCTTTCATTTGTGTTCTTGTGTAACCCTTCTTCATTCAGATTATAAGTTGAAGCAAGCCTACCACGATCATCTTCAGGAACAAAATATCTAGTGTCATACATCTGCAAAGGTTCTAGGACATGTTCTCTAACATATTCATTAAATTCCCATTGTGAACCCGGTTGGAACCACAAAGGAATACTTCCCAATTTTTTAGCCATTTGTGGCAATGTTAAATGCGGAGATCCTAAATCCAAGGAATCTAGCATTTCACTTAAACCTGGTACATTTGGACTATTCAAAAACCCTGCAGTATGCCTTGTTATGTCTCTTACAGTAATTGGTCTTTTTAAAGGCTCTGTCAATATGTTCCCAAGAGAATCAACCCCCGTATAAACCGCCATATCTTTAAATTCAGGTAAATAATTGTAAAGTGTATCGTCCAACTTAAAAAGTCCCTTTTCATAAAGTTGCATTAGTGCAACACCAGTAATCGGTTTTGTCATAGAACGTATTCTCACAATGGTATTTCTGTCCATTGGTCTCTTTGCTTCTCTATCAGCATAGCCAAAAGCATTAAAATAGACTTCTTCATCCTTCTCAAATATTAATGCTGAAACACCTGCAATCTGACCAGCTTCTACAAAACTTTGTAATGTTGAATCGATTCTAGATATAGCTACTTTATCAATGATGTTTATGGTATCAGGCTCAAAATTCTTACACGATACAAAAAGAATTAATAGAGTAAATAAGGAAAAAGCATACTGTTTCATTGAACTTATTTTTTCAGTGGTTAACGAAGTTCGTTTAATTTATTAAGAAACTCAAATTTGTAGATAGTATTCATTTCTAAAAGTCACAAGTTTATATTACTTTTACAATCCTGTGTTCAAACTAAAATTCAAACTAATTTTATAGAAATTGATATCAAAAAACACCATAGACCAAGTATTTGAAACTGCTCGTGTAGAAGAGGTTATTGGTGATTTTGTACAGCTTAAAAAAGCAGGTAGCAACTTCAAAGGTTTGAGTCCATTTAGCGATGAACGCACTCCAAGTTTTATGGTCTCACCAGTAAAACAGATCTGGAAAGATTTTTCAAGTGGCAAAGGTGGCAACGCCGTTGCTTTTTTAATGGAGCATGAACACTTTACGTATCCTGAAGCCATAAAATATTTGGCCAAAAAATACAATATTGAAGTTGAAGAAACTGAACAGTCAGACGAGCAAAAGGAAGAAGCCGATGCTCGTGAAAGTTTGTATTTGGTAAGTGAATATGCTAACAAATATTTTCAAAAGATATTATATCATACAGACCAAGGTAAATCTATTGGTTTAAGTTATTTTAAGGAGCGTGGTTTTACCGACGAGACCATCAAAAAATTTGGATTGGGCTACTCCCTAGATGACTGGCAAGCCTTTACTGACGAGGCCTTAAAAGATGGGTACAATATTGAGTTTCTTGAAAAAACAGGACTAACTATTGTAAAAGACGATAAACGTTTTGACAGATTTAAAGGTCGCGTTATGTTCCCCATACAAAGTATGAGTGGTCGTGTTTTAGGTTTTGGCGGAAGAATTCTGACCAATACAAAAAAAGCTGCAAAATACTTAAACTCTCCGGAAAGTGACATATACCATAAGAGCAAGGTGTTGTATGGTATTTTTCATGCCAAACAAAGTATTGCAAAAGAAGATAATTGCTATTTGGTTGAGGGTTATACAGATGTGATTCAGTTTTATCAGACAGGAATTAAAAACGTTGTTGCATCTTCTGGAACTTCACTTACGCCAGAACAAATACGTCTAATAAATAGACTAACCAAGAATATTACCGTTCTTTTTGATGGTGATGCAGCAGGAATAAGGGCTTCCCTTCGTGGTATTGATCTTATTTTAGAGCAAGGCATGAATGTTAAGGTGTGCATGTTCCCAGAAGGTGAAGATCCTGATAGTTTTGCCAAACAAAATACCTTTGAAGAATTAACACTTTTTCTTGATGAAAACGCGCAGGACTTCATTCAATTTAAGGCATCATTATTAGTAAAAGAATCTAAAAATGATCCTATAAAAAAAGCTGAAACTGTTAGGGACATCGTGAATAGTATCTCTAAAATTCCAGATAGGATTAAAAAGGAAATCTACATTCAGGAATGTTCTAAAATAATGGACATTAGTGAAGAAGTTCTCTTCAGTACTTTAGCCCAAATCAATAAAAAGGAATTTCAAGAGGCCAATAAAACATATAAAAAAGAGCAGAAATCATTTCAGGTAGTCAGGAATGAACAAGCTGTTAAAAAAGTTGATATTCAATACGAACTTGAACGAAAAATTATTGAAATCTTATTACTTTATGGCAATAAAACTGAAGATTTTGAAGACTTGGTTTTAAAAGAAACAGAAACTAATGAGTTGATTCTTGAGCCTGTGATACAGAAAGCTCAAGTTTTTGAAAAAATATATTTAGATCTTCAAGATGATGAAATGGAGTTTTCAAATCCTAAATTCAAAGAATTGTATTACACGATTATTGATACACTTAACCAAAACCCAGATTTTGCTTTGGAGACCTTTGTGAATTCTGTAGATCAAAATATGGCTAGCGAAATTACAAGTATTTTAATGGATGATGAACGCTATACTTTGCATAATTGGGAAAGCAAAAACATTTTTCCAAAAGATAAATCTAAAAGCATAGCTCAATTGGTTAGTGAAACCATTTTAAATTTGCGTTGCTTTTTAATTGAACAAAAGGTAATCGATTTTCAACAAGAAACCATTAAAAGTGAGGACAACAAAAATGTCTTGCAAGAAGTTAAAGACTATTCTAATTTAAAAATGCTTTTGTCCAGAAAATTAAATAGAGTATTATAATTCAAGAAGCTTCGCCTGTGTAATGAGATCTACAATATTATCTACATTCAATTTTTTCATGAGGCGAGTTTTGTAGGTACTCACGGTTTTTTCATTAATCTCCAACTCTTCGGCTATGAACCAAACCCTAAAGCACTACTATGAGCTAAATCATTACTTAAATAAATGTCTCCTTCGGCAACTTTATCAATGGCTTCTTTAAGTGTAATGACATTAGCTGTTTTACAGATATACCCAGATGCACCGGCTTTAATTATGTTTATGGCATACACGGCTTCTGGATGCGCACTAAAAATAATAACTTTTACATTTGGATATTCAACTTTAAGTCGTCTTAACGCAGTTATCCCATTAAGTTTGGGTAAATCTATTTCGCATAAGATTATATCTACTGGTTCTCTTCTTAAAAAATCGAAAATTGCTTCACCATTATCCAAAGTCCCAACTACCTTCATGTTTGCAGAAGTAACAAACAAAAGTTCTAACCCTTTTCTAATGATAGGGTGATGATCTACTACTAACAGTTTAATCATAACTTAGATGTTTTTTAAATCATGGTTGGAGAGACAAGTAAACACCATAACTGATTAAGCTACACTCGTAAATATAATAAATTTTAATGAGAATTTACCAGTGATTATCTTAAATTATTAGGGATTTCACAAACTGGTATTGGTATCATTTTATGCATGTTAGCAGTATTAAAACGCTTATATATTTTGAAAACTTCTTGCTGTCTACCAGTAAAATCGTTTTCAGTCTTCATCTTATCATCCATTTTCATAGCCCATTCCAGTTCTGGATAGGAAGCTCCAATTTGGTCTTCATCAGTTCTGTTATCACCCCAAAGACCATCTGTTGGTGCTGCATCAATAATTTCTTGATTAATGTTTAAATGTTTAGCTAACTCATAAACTTCTGTTTTAAGCAAATCTGCTATCGGACTTAAATCAACGCCTCCATCACCATACTTGGTATAGAATCCAACACCAAAGTCTTCAACCTTATTACCAGTTCCAGCAACCAAATATTTATTAAGAGCGGCAAAATAATAAAGTGTGGTCATGCGTAGTCTGGCTCTTGTATTAGCTAATGACATAAACCGTTCTTCTTCGTTTTCCACCTTTGGTAAAGCATGTATTAAACTATCAAATACAGGTGTTAATTTAACCTCTACCTTATTCACATTCGAGAAATTATTTTGAAGCCATTGTATATGGTTAAAAGCTCTATTTACTTGTGATGGAGCTTGATGTATTGGCATTTCAACACATAGTAAATCCAATCCTGTCTTAGCACAAAGTGTAGACGTTAAGGCAGAATCGATACCTCCCGAAACACCGATTACAAATCCTTTCATCTTTGCATTTAAGGCATAGTCTTTAAGCCAATTAACAATATAATCTATAATTTTTTCTGTCTGCATAATAAGTTGAAATTAATATAAAGAATGGTAACTTTGCCAAACAAAAATAAACCAAACTAATAATTAATAAAAATTAACATCGTTTAAGTTTTAATGAAAAAATTATTATTCCTAGCGACAATCCTGATTGTTCTTATTTCATGTGAAAAAGAAAACAAACGTGAAAAAGAAATTGCTAAAGTAGATATTGACATTACAATTGAGCGTTTTGATAAGTTATTTTCAGAAGCTACACCATCTGAATTGCCTGATTTAAAAAAGGGTTATCCATTCATGTTTTCAGAAAGGTATAGTGACTCTATGTGGGTTGCAAGAATGAATGATACTTTGCAAAAAGAATTGCACGAAGAAGTTAAAAAAGAATTTTCAAATTTTGAAGGTATTCAAGACCAAATTCATCAGTTTTATCAACACTTAAAATATTATTATCCAGAAACAAGGAGTCCTAGAATTATCACTTCAACTTCAGATGTTGATTACAGAAATAAAATTATAGTAACAGACACAATAGTTTTAATTGCACTTGACACCTATTTAGGAAATGACCACAGATTTTATGAGGGTATTCAAAAATATTTAACTCAGAACTTTAAAAGAGAACAAATTGCAGTTGATCTTGCCGAAGCTTATGGCGAAAAATATGTCTTTCAAACACAAAGAAAGACGCTGCTTGATGAAATGATCTACGCAGGTAAACTTTTATACTTTAAAGATATTATGATTCCTTTTAAAAGTGATTCTGAAAAAATTGGTTATAATCAAGAACAGTTAGATTGGGCAAAAGCTAATGAAAGTTATATTTGGAGATATTTTGTCGAACGCGAATTACTCTACAGTACCGATTCAAAATTACCTAGCAGATTTATAAACCCTGCACCTTTCTCTAAATTCTATTTGGTTGAAATAGATAATGAATCTCCTGGAAAAATTGGGCAATATATGGGTTGGCAAATTGTAAAGGCCTATGTAAAGAATAATGATGTTTCACTAAAGGAAGTATTAACTGCGAGCCCTGAAGATATTTTCAATAATTCAAAATTTAAACCAAGTAAATAGATGGCAGCACATAAATCGACTATAGAATTAAATGTAGAATTGGACGAAAATAGAGTGCCCGAAAAACTATTCTGGACTGCACAAGATGGTGGCATTACAAATGAAGAAGCAAAAGCTATGCTGCTTTCAGTTTGGGATAGTAAATCTCAAGAAACGTTACGAATAGATTTATGGACAAAAGATATGCCTGTTGATGAAATGAAACAGTTTTTTCATCAGACTTTGGTTGCTATGAGTGACACTTTTCATAAAGCCACTCAAGATGAAAAAATGACAGCAACCATGAAAGATTTTTGTGATTATTTTGCGGAAAAATTAGAGTTAAAAAAATAAATTATCTACTCCTGATATTCTTGCCAGTAATTTCCAAATAATTCATTTGTCAACCAAGTAGCTTCCGCAGGATTGTCTGGATAATCACCAAAAGAGAATATGTCTTTTGTTTCATTATTTCCTAACCAGCCGGAGTTTTCAGGAATATTATTTAATTCATTTGTTCCATTTAAAACTCTTAAATCTAAAACTGCAGAAAAAAACTTTTTAGCTAAAAAATTAGAAGCATCAAGGCTACTAAAATGTTCGGCATTTGGTTCAATAGCATAACCCCAAACACCACCTATTGCCCTGTTAGAATTAACAACATGAATCATCCGTTCTCCTCTTGAAGGAGCATCATTTTCTCCAATAAGCATTAATCCAGGAATGTGTTTATTTTCAGGAGTATCTATTGAAATACCACCACCTCTTATATTAACAAAAGCAACAACTCTTTCTGGTTTCCAATGTGAAAAATTATAGCTAAAAACACCACCGGCAGAATAACCTCTCATGATGAATGGTAAATTATAAACTTCAGGAATATTATTTCGTGTTGTAATAGAATCTAATGCTGTTAATAGTGCTTTTCCACTACCACCAGTAGGGTCTGTATAATTGCCTCCCTTAAAGCTTACTCCAATCAGTCCAATGTTTTCTTCATTTGCAAAATCTTGCCAATTTTGATTATTTTCAAAACCCAATGCACTGGTGTTAGCTCCATGTAGTAAAATCAATAGTGCTCTTAAATTAGATATATCTTCAGGAACCCATAATCCAAATTGGGCAACATCAAAATTATCATAAGGTGTAGGATTGACACTATAAGCCCAATCGTGTATAAACTCACCAGCATAGTTATCATCTGGAACAGTAGTTATATCACCTGAAGGGTCTTCAAAATCTACAATATTACATGAATATAACAGAAGCAATTGCAAGAGTACAGAAACTCTTAATAATTTCATAGCGGTAATTTTCAAATAAAGATACAAAATTACAAACACAATAGAATTAAGTGAATTGTTATGAACTACTCTATATCTTTAACACATCTGAAACCTAAATGATTTTGTCCTGAATCAATAGACGTTGCCATTCTGGAAGTTGATCTGTAATTAGAACAATACTGTTCGCTGCATAAAAAAGAACCTCCTTTTATCACACGTTTTTGTGTTACATAGGGATCGTTTGGATCGTAACTACTGTCTGGACCTTTTGGGTTTATACATAGTTTAGAAGCATTAACTGAATATAATTTTTTAGTATCTGGTCTATACCAATCGCT
The DNA here is from genome assembly GCA_037387865.1 of Flavobacteriaceae bacterium. Classification (GTDB taxonomy): domain Bacteria; phylum Bacteroidota; class Bacteroidia; order Flavobacteriales; family Flavobacteriaceae; genus Gilvirhabdus. Next base: position 599 of record JARRKS010000113.1, on the reverse strand, counting down.
TGTCCATTCCCAAACATTACCAATCATATCATACAATCCATAGGTGTTTTTTGGGTAGGATTTTACTGGCGCAGATGTTTCAAAACCGTCTGCTTGAGAATTATTATGTGGAAAGTCTCCCTGGAAGAAATTAGCTAAATATGTATTTTGAGGCGTTAACTCATCACCCCAAGCAAATTCAGCATAATTACCTTTTCCTCTAGAGGCAAATTCCCACTCGGCCTCTGTTGGTAATCGTTTGCCAGCCCAATTGGCATAAGCAACAGCATCCTCATAAGCGATCTGAACAACTGGGTGATTGTCTTTACCTTCAATGTTGGAGTCTGGTCCTTGAGGATGCTTCCAATCAGCGCCATTTACCCATTGCCACCATTGGCTATAATCATTTAAATCAACGGCATGACTAGGCGGCGAAAACACTAAAGACCCTGGAGCCAATATAGAATCATGAGGTTTAGGTGTTCCTGGTGGTAAATCTTTCTTTATCTGTTCCCAATCTACTGGACGTTCTGCAACGGTAACATAACCTGTTTCTTCAACAAATTTTGCGTATTGTGCATTGGTGACTTCGGTTTCGTCCATAAAAAACGGATCAACTT
>JARRKS010000112.1:0-4571 GCA_037387865.1 Flavobacteriaceae bacterium | reverse complement strand
TAAAGAAAAGTTGGATTATAAAATTTCTGTATTAAGACGATTTGCCTCTACCGAAGAACAAAACAATTGGTTTATTGCCTCAGACAAACCAGTTTTAAATCAACACTTATCACCTACAATAATTAGAAATAACAATCTTCATATTAATGCACCTTTCGGATTAGGAAAAGTACTTAATACAGGTAGAATAGACACACAAGTTTTAGTTAGCTCATGTAGAGAAAAACTTTTAAAGGAAAATAAGTTAATCGAAAACGATTTTGATTATGGTACTCTAAAAGCAGCAAAATCAGATTTTCAATACCAAAATATTGTATCAAAAAACATAGTTTTTGCAGAAGGTTACGGAGTTAAGCAAAACCCTTTTTTTAATAAGTTACCATTAAAGCAATCAAAAGGTGAACTGTTAATGATATCTTCGACAGAACTTAAACTTGATTATGTTTTAAAATCTGATATTTTCATCCTTCCATTGGGTAATGATTTGTATAGTGTTGGTTCAACTTATGAGTGGAAAGATGATACCAATAAGATAACCCAAAAAGCTAGAGAAGAGCTTGAATTCAAATTAAACAAAGTTATTAATTGTTCATATAAAGTAGAAAATCAAGTTGCTGGTGTTAGACCAACAGTTATTGATAGAAGACCGTTGGTAGGAAATCACCAACATTTCAATAACATGTATGTGTTAAATGGGTTAGGCACTAGAGGTGTGATGATAGGACCTTATGTAGCTAAAGCGTTATACAATTTTATTGAAAATGGTATACCATTAGACGACGAAATTAATATTGATAGGTTTAATAAAAATTAAGATTGTTCTTTAGCAAGTGCCTTATCATACTTCATAAAAAGATTGATCCAGATATTTCTGGAAAGGCGCATTATTATTGGTCCAAAAACAATTAAAGTTATAATGATTGAAATAAATGATGTTTTTAAAGAAGTTTCTAAAAACAAATAGCTAATAACAAAAGCAGCGAAAGCAAAAGCAATACCAACGCCATAACTCACATACATTGAGCCATAAAAAAATGAAGGCTCAAGCCTGTATTTTGTTTTACAATGAGAACAGTGATCATGAATTTTTAAAGTATCACGAAGTACATAAGGGTTTTTATTTATGTACATAGATTCATAATGACATTTTGGACAAGCTCCTGTTAAAATACTGTATAGCGAAGTTCCTTTTTTAAACATTTTATTTAGTGTATTTTTGCCTCTCAATTGAAAGACCAAAATTAAGGTTTATTCGGTAAATTTCTGTAACAATAGTAACATAAATGCTTAACATACATAATCTTTCTATTTCTTTTCAAGGCGAATATTTATTTGAAGACTTAACATTTAAGTTAGATTATGGTGATCGAATAGGTTTAATTGGAAAAAATGGCGCAGGAAAATCGACTATGCTTAAAATTCTGGCAAAAGAATTAGAACCAGACTCTGGTCAAATTGCCGTTGATAAAGAGCTGAAGATAGGTTTTTTAAAACAGGATATCGATTTTGAATTTGGAAAAACTGTTCTTGAGGAATCTTATCAAGCTTTTACTGTAATAAAAGAGCTTGAAGCAAAAATAGAATCCATAAATATTGAGCTAGCTGAACGTGAAGATTATGAGAGTGATGAATACCATCAATTGATGATTGATATAAATGATATTCAACATCAATATGAAATCATTGGTGGTTACAATTATAAAGGCGATACAGAAAAAGTACTACAAGGCTTGGGTTTTGTGCGAGAAGACTTTGATAAACTAACAGACACCTTTTCTGGAGGTTGGCGAATGCGTATTGAACTGGCAAAACTCTTGCTTCAAAATAATGATGTATTACTTTTAGATGAGCCTACAAACCATTTAGATATAGAATCTATTATTTGGTTAGAAGGGTTTTTGAAAAATTATTCTGGTGCTGTAGTAATTGTGTCACATGATAAGATGTTTCTTGATAATATTACCAATAGAACAATAGAAATCTCTTTAGGAAGAATTTACGATTACCCAAAACCGTATTCTAGATACTTGATACATCGAAATGAGATTAGAGAACAACAGTTAGCGTCTCAAAAAAATCAGCAAAAACATATTGAGCATACTGAAAAATTGATTGAAAAGTTTAGGGCAAAGGCTTCTAAAGCAACAATGGCTCAATCACTTATAAAAAAGTTAGACAGAATTGAACGTATAGAAGTTGATGAAGATGACAACAGTGTTATGACTTTAAATTTCCCAGTTTCTATAACTCCTGGAAAAGTAGTAATTGAAGCAGAAAATATTTCAAAAAACTATGGTGAAAAGCAAGTTTTAAAACATATCAATTTATTTGTTGAAAGAGATAGTAAAATATCATTTGTTGGGCAAAATGGACAAGGAAAATCAACACTAGCAAAAATACTTGTTGGAGAGATAAAACATCATGGACATCTCAAACTAGGGCATAATGTACAAATAGCATATTTCGCACAAAATCAAGCAGAATATCTTGATGGAAACAAAACCGTTTTAGATACTATGATTGATGCTGCAAACGAAACGAATAGAAGTAAGATAAGAGATATTCTTGGGGCATTTTTATTTAGAGGAGACGATGTAGAAAAATATGTAAAAGTGCTTTCTGGAGGAGAAAGAAACAGATTAGCGTTGGCTAAATTGTTATTACAACCTTTCAATGTTTTAATTATGGATGAGCCCACAAACCATCTGGATATTAAGTCAAAAAATGTTTTAAAAGAAGCTTTAATTAAGTTTCAAGGCACCTTGATTTTAGTATCTCATGATCGTGATTTTCTGCAGGGATTATCTAACAAGGTCTATGAATTTAAAGACCACAAAATAAAAGAGTATCTAGGTGATATAGATTTTTATTTAGAGCAGCGTCAACTTAATAATTTAAGAGAAGCTGAAATGAGAAATAAGGTTGCTACCAAGCCAAAGGAAAATAATAAACAATCGTATGAAGATCAGAAAAAATTAAAGTCTTTAAACAACAGATTAAGTAAGGTAGAATCACAAATTAGTGCTTTAGAAAAAGACATAAAAGAAATAGATTTTGAGCTTCAAATAAACTATGACAAGCTTGTTTCAAATCCTGATTTTTTTGAAAAATATCAAAAGAAAAAAGACAAATTGCAAGAATTAATGCAAAATTGGGAGGATATTCAGCTTAAAATAGAACAGTTTAACGAGTGCTAAATGTTAAAATTTTATGTATTTCATCGAATAAAATAGGTTTTAGACGTCTTATAAAGTAATATTGTTAGAAATAAAAACCCAAATTTATTTAACATGAAGACTTTTAATCTATTCATTATCTGCTTATTATCTACATTTCTTTCTTTTGCAAATGTTTCAAATGCAGAAAAAGAAGCTTTAGTTTCTTTATACACTTCAACACAGGGAGACCAATGGAGCAACACATGGGACTTAAACGCATCTGTTGACACTTGGTATGGTGTTGTAGTAAAAGATAACAAAGTAGTTGAACTTAATTTGCAATTTAATAACCTACAAGGCAGTTTGCCAGAAACTGTTGGAAACTTAATTCATTTAGAAAAAATGAATTTAGGTTTTAATAAGTTAGAAGGTAATTTACCATCTACAATAGGAAATTTATCAAACCTTGTTTCGTTAGAATTGTTTATGAACAAGCTAGAAGGTAATATACCTAGCGAAATAGGTAATCTTAAAAATCTTAAATCATTAAAGTTATACAGCAACGCTTTTACTGGTGAGATTCCAGTAACAATTGGAAATTTATCTAACCTTAAAGATTTAGAATTAGGGAGTAATTTTTTAACAGGAAAGATTCCAACTCAAGTTCAAATGCTTACTCAATTAGAAACATTAAGCTTGATAGATAATAAACTAGAAGGAGAAATTCCTTCAGAATTAGGACAATTAGTATTACTAGAAGAATTAATATTGTCAAGTAATGCCTTGACTGGTAATATTCCAGAAGAGCTTTATCAATTGGCTAATTTAAATACATTAATGTTAAGTGATAATCAATTAAATGAAGAACCGGTTAGTGTTATAAACAACAATCCAAGTGGTTTACAAATGCAGTTGCATGGTCCTTCAATAATAGTAACACGAAACTAATTTTTGACAAATCGTTTTATAAAGTTTTAAAGGGCAACAAATATTGTTGCCTTTTTTTATTTTTATAAGTTATTATGTTAGAGCATTTCTTTACCTGTCCTTACTGTTGGCAATATATATCCATGTTGCTTGATAATTCAATAGTGCAGCAAAATTTTATCGAAGATTGTGAAATTTGCTGTAATCCTATAGAAATTAATATTGAATTTGTAGATAGAGAGCTTGCAAATTTTGAAGCTAGAGCTGCTCAATAATTTTTTTGGTAAATTCTTGCTAAAAGAAAAAAGCGTTGTATATTTGCAGTCCAATATCGCGGGATAGAGCAGTAGGTAGCTCGTCGGGCTCATAACCCGAAGGTCGCTGGTTCGAGTCCAGCTCCCGCTACAACAGGCCAAATACGAAAGTATTTGGCTTTTTTTGTACATGAAATTTTAGAAGCTTGCTTTGTAAAATTGAAATGTCAAA
>JARRKS010000111.1:0-4587 GCA_037387865.1 Flavobacteriaceae bacterium | reverse complement strand
CATCAAACATGATGGTTGGTAATTGTATGTAATTTGATAAAATTAATTTTATACCCAACATAATCCTGGAAAGCTCTCCACCAGAAGCTGCTTTTTTAAGTTCATTAAAATTACCACCTTTATTGGCCGAAAACAAAAATCTCAATTCGTCACTTCCATTTTTATAAAAAGTATCTGTATGATTTAAAGATATTTTAAACTTTGCATTCGGTATTCCTAAACTCTTTAAAATATCTTCTAATTGGTTTGACAATACAGGTATTGCATCTACTCTATTCTTGTGTTTTTGTTTTGAAATACTTTTGAGGTCATTCTTCGTTTCTGCAATAAGAATTTGTTTTTGCTTTATGGTTTCTTCCATGTTTTCTGTGGCGAAAACTTTATCTTCCAACGTGTTTCTAATTTCAATTAAATCATCAACATCATTTGCAACGTGTTTTTGCATTAAATTATGAAGGGTCTGCAATTGCAGATTTACTTCTTCTAATCTTCTTGGATTAGTTTCTAAATTTTCTAGAAGTAATTCAGCTTCATTTTCAATATCGTTTAACTCAATTAAACTACTATCTATTCTATTAAACAATGTCTCATATTTAGTTGAAAATCCTGAGAGCTTTTGAAATGTATTCTTTATTTCTAAAAGCGTTTTTAAAACTCCCATTTCTTCATTACTCAATAATTGATTAGAATATGACAACTTCTCCGTAATATCTTCAATATTGTCTAAAGTCTCGTATTCTTCTTCTAGCTCTTGTAAATTCAAAGATTCGAGTTTTGCCTCTTTCAATTCATTGAGTAGAAACGAATTATAATCATGTTCTTTTATAGATTCTGCTTGAAATTCTATAAGCTCCTGAAGTTCTTTTTCGAGCATCTTATACCCATTAAGTTTAATGGTGTAATCTTCTAATAGCTTTTCATTTTTAGCTAAAGCATCAATGACCTGAAATTGAAAATCATCACTAACAAGTTCTAAAGTTTGATGCTGTGAATGAATATCTATAAGCTGGTCTGATAAAAGTTTTAAGCTGTCTAAATTGACTGGTGAATCGTTAATAAATGCCCTAGATTTACCAGATGGAAGAATTTCTCTTCTTATTATTGTCTGTTCTTCATAATCTAAATCTTCAGCTCGAAAAACACTTTTTAAGTTATAATTGGTAATATCAAAAACAGCTTCTATAATACATTTTTTACTCGTGTCTTTTATACTGTTTAAATCTGCTCGTTTTCCTAAAATCAATGAAAGTCCGCCTAAAAGAATTGACTTTCCTGCACCAGTTTCACCTGTTATAATCGTTAACCCATTGTTGAAATTAACATCTAGGTTATCTATTAATGCATAATTTTTTATGGAAAGTGATGTAAGCAATGTATTGATTTATTAATATAGAATTAAATATAGTCGAGTTTTAATTTTATTGCAAATTAAAACTTACTTAATATTTCTCCATTTGCTTGCTTGTGTTGGAGATACTTTATTTAGTGTTTCAACAAGAGATGCCGTATTTATATTAGGTCCGCTAGAAAATATTTCTTGTATCTCGTTTCCTTTAGCATCAAAAAAAGTTCGCAACAAATAAGAATTAGGTCTTCTGCTATTCATTGCATTAAAATCTTGAATACTTGCAGCAATTTTTTGTTTGCCTTGTTTAGGGTTTTCACTCATAACATCTAAACCTTCTCTATGGTATTCATACATAACTGTTCTAAATTCCTTAAACGTTGGAGATAAGATATTATCAATTAATATATATCTTGTTTGTAGTCCATCTTCGAGTTTCCAACCTTTGGTATTATCTTGTTGAGAATAGTTAACAATGTTTTGTGCTTGTCTGTAATATGGGTCTCCTCCATTTGGCGAGAAAGAATCGGCATCCAATGCAAAAATCATTTGAATATGAAAGGCAATAACCGAGATTAAATTAGACTCAAATTGATTAGGATTGTAAATCATATTCTGATACTCCGAATACCTAAATGTGAAATCACGATCATTAAAATTATAAATTGGTGTACTGTAAGAGGATCCGAAAACTGGCCTTGAAGATTGCACTTGTAATGTGGCATTAAACGCATCTCCAGAACGTTGAGAAATGTTGATTACCATACTACAATCTATACGTTCTTGTGTTGCAAAGGTTTTGTTGGTCCAAGTAGTGTTATTAACAAACTCTGTGAGTTGTCTTTCTAAAGTCTTAAATATTGGTAAATTCTCATCACCGGTTTGTGTAGCATCTACCACAACAGTACAATTTAATTCTTGCGAAAAACTTATAAAACTTATAAAAGAGAATAAAATAATTAAGAAACTACGCATTTATTTGTTTTATTATTTCTGTTAAAATGTCTTTAGCAACTTCAGATTTTGGCTTTAAATCAAAATGACTAACATTATCCTTACTATCAATAATCGTGACTTTATTTGTGTCTTTTTTAAAACCGGCACCTTTGTCATTCAACGAATTTAAAACAATTAAATTTAAATTCTTCTTTTTTAGTTTTGCTTTTGCATTTTCCAATTCATTATTAGTCTCTAATGCAAAACCAACAAGATACTGATGCTTCTTTATTTTTCCCAAAGACGCTAAAATGTCTTCTGTTTTTTCTAACTCTAAAGTTAACGTTTTATCCTTCTTTTTTATTTTTTGAGTCCCTACTTCTTTTGGTTTATAATCTGCAACAGCTGCTGCTAGTATAGCCACATTTACATGATTAAAATGCTCGTGAGCTGCTTCATACATTTGTTGAGCACTGGTAACTGGTACGAGCTTTATTAAACTATGCGTTATTTTTTCATGCGTAGGTCCAGTTATTAAAACAACTTCTGCTCCAAGATTTGCAGAAGCTTTAGCCAATTCAAATCCCATTTTACCACTTGAATGGTTTCCTATAAAACGAACAGGATCTATAGCTTCGTAAGTCGGACCGGCAGTTATTAAAATCCTTTTACCGTTTAAAGGTAATTGACCCAAAATATGATTTTCAATAAAAGAAACGATATCTTCTGGTTCAGCCATTCTACCTTCACCTACTAAACCACTAGCTAATTCTCCTGAAGTAGCAGGAATCATAATATTACCAAAATCTTTTAATAATTTAAACGACCTTAAGGTTGAAGGATGTTTATACATATCTAAATCCATAGCAGGAGCAAAATATACGGGACATTTTGCTGACAAATATGTTGCTAACAGTAAATTATCACAAGTACCATTAGCCATTTTAGAAAGTGTATTTGCAGTTGCTGGAGCTACAATAAAAAGATCTGCCCAAAGACCTAATTCTACATGATTATTCCATGTTGCATTTTCGTCTTCTTCATTAGTAAATGAAGAATGGACAGGGTTTTTTGATAGGGTTGATAGTGTTAAAGGCGTGATAAAGTCTTTTGACGCAGGCGTCATTACTACTTTAACATTAGCTCCTTTCTTTATAAAAAGTCTAACTAAAGAAGCCGTTTTATAAGCGGCAATACCTGCGCTTACGCCCAATAGTATATTCTTGCCGCTTAATATTGACATTTGAAAAATTATTCTTGAGAATCTTCTTCTGTATTTCTGTAGTATATCTTATCTGTTAACCATTCTTGAATGGCTATAGCATGAGGTATAGGAAGTCTTTCGTAAAATTTAGACACCTCAATTTGTTCTTTGTTTTCAAAAATTTCTTCTAGACTATCATTATAAGTGGCAAACTCTTCTAACTTGTCTATAAGTTCTTTTTTAATTTCAACATTAATCTGCTCCGCTCTTCTTGAAATAATTGAAATAGCTTCATAGATATTATCTGTTGGTTCATCAACTTGATTTCTATCGTAAGTTGCTGTGTTAACAGGAATGTTTGGATTTTTTAAATCTATCATAAAATTAAATTTTTGCTGTACTTGTATTCGTAAAATTTGTTAATTGTTCATCAATAACAGAAACCATGTTGTTAACTTCTTCGATGTATTTTGAACTACTATATCTTTTTATAAAAGCATCTGCAAAAGACTTTGCATCTTCCAGACGGTTTTGTTTTTTATATTCTACACTATTTATTGCTAGTTTATAAGCAGAGTCTAATTTATAGAATAAGGCATCTTCTAATAATTTTGAACCTGGAAAATCAAAAATAAAATTATCAAAGGCTTTAATTGAAGGTTCGTAGTCAGACAAATGATTATACTGTTTTGCAATACTATAAGCTTTCATTTCTAATTTATAATCCAGTTCTTGTAGCAATTTATTTGCTTCTGGAGTATACTCTGAATTTGGAAAAAGGTTTATAAAGCCTTGTAATTTCTCAATAGCTTCTTTAGTATCCTTTTGGTCTTTTGTGTAAACTGGAGAAAGCATGTAATAACTTTTCGCACCTAAAAATGAGACCTCTTCTATTTTTTCACTTTGAGGATAAGAATCGGCAAATCGCTCACATTGATAACCAGCCAAATAGTAATCGTTCATTTCATAAAACGATAGACTGTATAAATACATCAACTTTTCTGCTTGAGGTTTTCCACGGTAACCCGGCACAATTTGGGCAAATAATTTATTTGCTTTACTAAATTTACCTTCTTTGTAAAGTTCTTCTCCCATTTTAAAT
>JARRKS010000110.1:0-4592 GCA_037387865.1 Flavobacteriaceae bacterium | reverse complement strand
TTTTTGTTTGCTTTTAAGCAATTTTGCTTTAGCTCAATTAGGAGGTGAATCTACATACCAATTTCTAAATTTGGTATCTTCACCAAGACAAGCTGCACTTGGTGGAAAGGTCTTAACCAATGTTGATTATGATGTAACTCAAGGACTTTACAATCCAGCCACAATTAATGTGGATATGGACAACAAATTAGCCCTAAATTACACAAGTTATTTAGGAGGTATTAGTTATGGTACTGCTGCCTACGCTTATACTGTTGATAGAAGAACCCAAACATTTCATGCAGGTATTACCTATATAAATTATGGTTCTTTTGATGGTTATGATGAAGAAGGTAACCAAACCGGAACATTTACTGGGAATGAAGTGGCATTGTCAATGGGTTATGCGTTGCAGATTGGTTATTCCGATTTTTATTTTGGTGGAAACTTAAAATTAATCACCTCAAAATTAGAACAGTATAGTTCTTTTGGTGCTGCTGTAGATTTAGGTTTGATTTACATTGACGATAGGATAGACTTTAACGCTGCATTGGTGGTAAGAAATCTAGGAAGCCAAATTACAACCTATGCTGGCTTGAATGAACCATTACCTTTTGAAGTAGATTTTGGACTCTCTCAAACTTTAGAGCATGTTCCAATTCGTTGGCATATTACTTTTGAGAACCTACAAAAATGGCCTATAGCAAGGCCTAACCCAGCAAGAGCAACTTCAGATTTATCCGGAAATCAATCACAAGAGAAAATTGGATTTTTTGGTCAAGTTATAAGGCATACTATTTTAGGAGCAGAGGTTTTTCCAGAAGGTGGATTTAATATTAGAGTGGCCTACAACTTTAGAAGAGGAGAAGAGTTGCGCATTGTAGACCAAAGAAATTTTTCTGGATTATCTGCTGGATTCTCGATAAAAATTAATAAAATGCGTTTTAGTTATACGCATGCAAAATATACTAGTGCTGCAAATTCTAACTTTTTTGGTTTGCAATTAGATTTACAATAATGAACAAAATAATTATAGCAATAGATGGGTTTTCTTCAACAGGTAAAAGTACTGTGGCCAAGCAATTGGCAGAGCATTTCGGCTATATATATGTAGATTCTGGAGCAATGTATAGAGCAGTAACGCTTTTTGCAATGCAAAACAATTTTATTGATGATTCTCATTTTGATATTGAAGGTTTGGTAGCCGAACTTCATAATGTTTCCATAACATTTAAATTCAATAAAGATTTAGGCTTTTCTGAAGTCTATTTAAATGATAAAAATGTTGAAAAAGAAATAAGAACATTAGAGGTTTCAAATTTTGTAAGTCAAGTTTCTACAATACCAGAAGTTCGATATCAATTGGTCAAACAGCAACAATTGATGGGTAAAGGTAAAGGTATTGTTATGGATGGCAGAGACATAGGCACTGTTGTGTTTCCAAATGCAGAATTAAAAATTTTCATGACATCTTCAGCCGAAACCAAAGCAGAACGTAGGTATCAAGAACTAATAGCTCGTGGAGATCAAGTAGAATATAATGAAGTTTTAAAAAATGTTCAAGAACGAGATTATATTGATTCCCATAGAAAAGATTCTCCTTTAGTAAAAGCAGAGGATGCTATCGAGATTGATAATTCTCATTTAACTGTAAAAGAGCAATTTGACAAAATTCTTCAGCTTGTTGAAATAACTATTAAAAAACAAGAATAAATCACACGTTTTTTCCTATAATAAACATTTGGCAATCAAAAATATAATTGTATTTTTGCACTCCTTTTAGCAAATGACGGAAAGATAAAAGGAACGACAAAAATAAAAACTAACACTTCTGTGTGTTATTTGCTTAAAATCTTCCGAAACATACAGAATACAAATTTAATCAGCACATGGCTGAAAAAGCAAAAAAAGCTAAAGTTGAAGCAACAGAAACTCCAGAAGTTGCAGAAACTGAAGTTCAAACAGCTGAAGCTCCAGTAGTATCTGAAGCTCAAGCAAATCCAGAAAAATTTTTAAAAGACTTTAATTGGCACAACTATCAAGAAGGAATTGATGAGGTTGATGATAAACAACTTAAAGAATTTGAAAAATTAGTAGCAGAAAATTTTGTTGACACTTTAGATGATGAAGTAGTTGAAGGAACTGTAATACATATTACAGATCGCGATGCTATTATAGACATCAATGCAAAATCTGAAGGTGTTATTTCATTAAATGAATTCCGCTACAATCCAAATTTAAAAGTAGGCGATAAAGTAGAAGTATTAATAGATGTACGCGAAGATGCTACAGGACAATTAGTATTATCTCATAGAAAAGCTAGAGTAATTAAAGCTTGGGATCGTGTAAATGCGGCTCATGACAATGGTGAAATCGTTAATGGTTTTGTAAAATGTAGAACTAAAGGAGGAATGATTGTAGATGTTTTTGGCATTGAAGCTTTCTTACCAGGTTCTCAAATAGATGTAAAACCTATTAGAGATTACGATCAGTATGTAAACAAAACTATGGAATTTAAAGTTGTAAAAATCAACCACGAATTCAAAAACGTAGTAGTTTCTCATAAAGCTTTAATCGAGGCTGATATCGAAGAACAAAAGAAAGAAATCATTAGTCAACTAGAAAAAGGTCAAGTATTAGAAGGTGTTGTTAAGAACATTACTTCGTATGGTGTATTTATTGATCTTGGAGGTGTAGATGGTTTAGTTCATATTACAGACCTTTCTTGGTCAAGAATTAATCATCCAAACGAAATAGTTGAGTTAGACGAAAAACTAAATGTAGTAATCCTTGATTTCGATGAAGATAAGTCTAGAATTCAATTAGGGTTAAAACAATTAAGCAAACATCCTTGGGAAGCTCTTGGTGAAGAAGTAAAAGTTGGAGACAAAGTAAAAGGTAAAGTAGTTGTTATTGCAGATTACGGTGCATTTATTGAAGTTGCTGATGGTGTTGAAGGCTTAATTCACGTATCAGAAATGTCTTGGTCAACACATTTACGTTCTGCTCAAGATTTTGTTTCAGTTGGAGATGAGATAGAAGCGGTTATCTTAACTTTAGATAGAGAAGACCGTAAAATGTCTCTTGGAATTAAACAATTAACTCCAGATCCTTGGACAGACATTACAGGTAAATATCCTGTAGGTTCTAAACACACAGGTATTGTTCGTAACTTTACAAACTTTGGTGTTTTTGTTGAATTAGAAGAAGGTAATGATGGATTGATTTATATTTCAGATTTATCTTGGACTAAAAAAATAAAGCATCCTAGTGAATTTTGTGCTGTTGGTGATAAACTAGAAGTTATTGTTCTTGAATTAGATGTTGAAGGACGTAAATTAAGTTTAGGTCACAAACAAACAACTGAAAATCCTTGGGATAAATACGAAACAGAATTTGCTTTAGAAACAGTACATAAAGCAGAAATATCTGAAATCGTAGATAAAGGTGCGACAGTTCAATTCAATGAAGACATAGTTGCTTTTGTTCCTTCTCGTCATTTAGAAAAAGAAGATGGCAAAAAACTTAAAAAAGGTGAAGAAGCAGAATTCAAGATTATAGAATTTAATAAAGAGTTCAAAAGAGTAGTTGCTTCACATACTGCTGTATTTAAGGCAGAAGAAGCTAAAATTGTAAAACAAGCAGCAAGAAAAGCAGAAGCTGCAGCTGCAGAAGCAAAACCAACTTTAGGTGATGCCAATGAAGCCTTACAAGCGCTTAAGGATAATATGACAGGAAAAAAGAAATATTTTTTCCGTGCTAAAATTAGAAAAGCCTTTCATTAGTTTGAAAGGCTTTTTTGTTTGTCATGAAGTTGAAACTTTGATTTTAAATATTAATCTTAAATTTTAATTTTTTGCATTACCTTTGTACTCCAAATACGTTTGGGTTGAATATGAGTCAAAAAGTGTTACTTAATGCAAAAGAGGTAAACATCATTCTTCATCGATTGGCTTGTCAACTTATCGAAAAACATACAGATTTTACTAATACAGTTTTAATTGGACTTCAACCTCGAGGAAAATATTTAGCCAATAGATTAGTTAAAATCCTTTCAGAAGAATATAAAATCAAAAATATTCAACTAGGATATTTAGATATAACTTTTTATCGTGATGATTTTCGTCGTGGTGATAAACCTTTAGAAGCTAATACTACAGAAGTTGATGTTGTAGTAGAAAATAAAAACGTTGTTTTTATAGATGATGTGCTATATACGGGTAGGAGTATAAGAGCCGCATTAACAGCCATTCAATCGTTTGGAAGACCTAAAGGGATAGAACTACTAACTCTTATAGATAGACGCTTTAGCAGACATTTACCAATTCAACCAGATTATAAAGGAAGACAAGTAGATACAATTAACAAAGAAAAAGTTATTGTTAATTGGAAGGAAAATAATGGAGAAGACAAAATTTATTTAATTAATAACGAGTAATAAATGAGCGAATTAAGTGTAAACCACTTACTTGGAAATAAATATCTAAACACGAAGGATATTCAATTAATTTTTGAAACTGCGGATCACTTTAAAGAAGTTATCAACAGACCAATTAAAAAAGTTCCTTCACTTCGTGATATTACCATAGCCAATTTATTTTTTGAAAACTCCA
>JARRKS010000109.1:8728-10269 GCA_037387865.1 Flavobacteriaceae bacterium | reverse complement strand
CGAAATTAAACATGATGCTGCTGCCATTTTTCTTTTAGGTGATTTATTCGATTTTTGGTTTGAGTACAAAACCGTTGTACCAAAAGGTTTTACAAGAACATTGGGTAAACTAGCAGAAATTTCAGATTCAGGAATTCCTATTTACTATTTTGTGGGTAATCATGACCTTTGGATGAATGGCTATTTTGAAGAAGAACTAAACATTCCTGTTTATCATTCGCCTCAAGAGTACTTAATTAACAATACTTCTTTTTTAATTGGGCATGGTGACGGTTTAGGGCCAGGAGACAAAGGATACAAACGCATGAAAAAAGTGTTTACAAATCCGTTTTCAAAATGGTTATACCGTTGGTTACATCCAGATTTAGGTGTAAAACTTGCACAATACATGAGCGTAAAAAACAAGCTTATTTCTGGAGAAGACGACGCAAAATTTTTAGGCGAAGACAATGAGTGGCTAGTACAATACTCCAAACAAAAGCTTAACGAAAAGCATCGTGATTATTTTATTTTTGGTCACAGACATCTTCCACTTCAAATTGATTTAAAAAACAATTCAAAATACATCAATCTTGGTGATTGGATAACGCATTTTACTTACGGTGTTTTTGACGGAGAATCCTTTGGGCTGAAAAAGTATTAAATGTCATTTTCATGACTTTTAATGTCTTCTCTTAAATCGAGATCACGTAATGGCTTATTTTTTGCTCCCATGATTACAACAATAATAAGGGTTACTGTGCCGCCAAGTACAACCGCTAAAGGTGCGCCAAATATCCTTGCTGCTATCCCACTCTCAAGAGCCCCGAGTTCATTAGAGGATCCAACAAACATAGAATTGACCGCACCTACTCGCCCTCGCATAGCATCAGGTGTTTTAAGTTGAAGAATTGTTTGCCGCACTACCATTGAAATGCCATCAAAAACTCCTGAAAAAAATAATGCCAAAACACTTAACCATAACAATTTTGAAGCTCCAAAAATTATCATAAAGATTCCAAATCCAAAAACCGAAATAAGCAACTTCTTTCCAGTATTCTTTGTAATAGGTATATATGTCGTTGCTAACATAGTTATAATACTTCCTGAAGAAAGTGCCGCATTTAATAACCCGAATCCTTTAGGGCCTGCATCTAAAATATCTTTTGCAAATACTGCAAAAATTGCAACAGCTCCTCCAAACAAAACAGCAATCATATCCAACGTTAATGCCCCTAAAATAACTTTGTCATTAAACACAAAACGAAGCCCTGCTTTTAGACTGTCTTTCACTGATTCATTTACTTCTTTATTTAAAATGGGCTTTTGACCTATTTGAAATACGAGTAATAACGCCAACATTACTAATAAAAATATAATACCAAGTGTAGAATGCACATCTATCCAGGCAATTAAAAACCCACCACACAAGGCGCCAAAAACGTTAGCCCCTTTCCAAGTGCTACTACTCCAAGTTGCAGCATTAGGATATATTTTTTTAGGAACAAGAAGTGCTATGAGTGAAAAAATAGTCGGGCCAAAGAAAGCTCTTAAAACACCAC
>JARRKS010000109.1:0-8685 GCA_037387865.1 Flavobacteriaceae bacterium | reverse complement strand
ATTAAAGAAAATAGAGCAATACATAGTGTGAAAAGGTTTCTTTTTTCTTTTTTATCAACGATATGCCCAGCAAAAGGAGCTAGAAAAAAAGCGGGTAAAAATTCACATAAACCTATAATACCTAACGATAAAGGGTCTTTGGTCAAAGCATACACTTGCCACTCTATAACCACAAATTGCATAGACCAACCAAAAACTAATAAGAATCTAACCAATAAGAAAATATTAAATTCTCTAATTCTTAACGCTGCATAAGGGTCTGATTTCGCCATAAAGGTTATGCTTTTATATCTCGAATTTTTAACTGAAGTGACACCTTGCCATTCCACTCGTTTTCATCAATAGAATACACAGATCTAAAAGGCTTTCTATTTGAAAGTATGTTGTATTTATCTCCAAGATTAAAACCAATACCAACTACTTTTTCATTTCCTGTTTGTGTTATTGTAACTCTTAAATGCTTATCATCTTCGCCAACACACTTTCCGTAACCAGTATCTTTAAGATTTTCAGTCATAAAAATAGGCGTCATATTACCTGGCCCGAAAGGTGCAAATTGGGAAAGAATTCGATAAAACTTAAAAGTGACTTGATTTAAATCAATTTGAGAATCAATCTTAATTTCTGGAATAAGCTCCGATTTATCAATAGTTTTTGAAACTTCATCTTCAAAGGCTTGCTTAAAGGCTTCATAGTTTTCTTCTTTCAATGTTAATCCCGCTGCATATTTATGCCCTCCAAATTGTTCAATGTAATTGCTACAAGCCTCTAAAGCATTATATACATCAAAACCAGAAACCGATCGTGCAGAAGCTGCAAGCCTATCACCGCTTTTAGTAAATACCAAAGTTGGTCTATAATAGGTTTCTGTTAATCTAGAAGCCACAATACCAATAACACCTTTATGCCAAGTTTCGTTGTAAACAACAGTAGTAAGACGGTTCTGTTCTTTTTGTTCTTCAATTTGTTGTAGAGCTTCTTCTGTAATTCGTTGATCTGCATTTCTTCTATCTGTGTTAAATTGGTTAATATCTATGGCGAATTCTGCGGCAAGATTAAAATCGGTTTCCGTTAAAAGTGTCACCGCATGATTACCATGTTTCATTCTGCCAGCAGCATTTATTCTTGGTGCTACAATAAATACCACATCGGTAATGGTAAGTTTCTCTTTTTTAACTTCAGCAATAATAGCCTTAATTCCAGGTCTTGGGTTTTCATTAATAACTTGTAATCCAAAATATGCAAGCGCTCTATTTTCGCCTGTAATAGGAACAATATCTGCTCCGATTGCTGTGGCAACCAAATCTAAATATTCTACTAAATCTTCTGTTGTTTTCCCTTCTTTTGAAGCTAAAGCCTGTACGAGTTTAAATCCAACACCACATCCACACAATTCATTATATGGATAGTTGCAATCATCTCGTTTTGGATCTAAAACAGCAACTGCATCTGGTAATTTACGTGCAGGCCTGTGATGATCACATATAATAAAATCGATGCCTTTTTCTTTTGCATAAGCTACCTTTTCAATGGCTTTTACACCACAGTCTAAAGCAACAATAAGCGTAAAATCATTATCGTGTGCAAAATCGATGCCTTTATACGAAACCCCATAACCTTCATCATATCTATCTGGAATATATGTTGCAACATTCCCTGTTTTGGTTTTTAAAAAAGTTGACATTAAAGCAACCGAAGTCGTGCCATCAACATCATAGTCACCATAAACCAAAATATTCTCTCCATCTAATATTGCACTTTCTATTCTTGCAACAGCCTTATCCATATCCTTCATCAAGAATGGATCGTGCAAATCACTCAATCTTGGTCTGAAAAAAGTTTTTGCTTCCTCGTAAGTTTCAATACCACGTTGTACTAAAAGCGATGCAACGATTTCGTCTACCTGAAGTGCTTCTTGTAAAATCTTTACTTTTTCTTGATTGGGTTTCGGTTTAAGCGTCCAACGCATCCCTATTTATTATGATAATGAATTTCAGTATTAATATTAGCAAATTTTCGAAACATTGCCATGACGCCACAATATTTTTCAATAGATAAATCAACGGCTTTTTTAATCTTTCCCACTGGCAAATTATTTCCAAAAAAATGATAATCAACAGTTACTGTATGGTAATATTTTGGGTGTTCATTAGTAAGTTCACCTTCAACTTCCATTTTAAAATCATCAATTTTCACCTTCATTTTATTTAAAACAGAAATAATATCAAGTCCGGAACAACCCGCAAGTGAAGACAACATCATAGCTTTAGGAGCGGCACCCGAATTGGTGCCCCCAAAATCTTTTGAAGCATCCATCATGATAGAAGGCCATCTTGGATTGTCTGATTCAAAAACCATATCTCCCTTCCATTGTGTTGTAATTTTATCAGCCATTTCTAAAGATTTTTTTGTTTATTGTTGTATCAAAAATACTACTAAAAAATAATAATATGCCATTAGTAACGCCATTATCTGCTGACCACGATTTAGAAACAAAAGAACTCGCCAAATTCTTTAATGAAACACTTGGGTTTTGTCCAAATTCTGTTCTTACCATGCAGAGAAGACCTGCAATTTCAAAAGCGTTTATTAATTTGAATAAAGCCGTTATGGCTAATGAAGGCCGAGTTACTTCAGCCTTAAAACGCATGATTGCATGGGTTTCTAGCAATGCAACTGGTTGCCGTTATTGTCAAGCTCATGCTATAAGAGCTGCTGAACGCTATGGAGCAGAACAAGAGCAATTAGATAATATTTGGGAATACCGAACACATCCTGCTTTTAATGATGCAGAACGTGCTGCTTTAGATTTTAGTTTAGCTGCGAGCCAAGTGCCTAATACTGTTGATGAAACCATTAAAATTGAATTGTACAAATATTGGAACGAAGGTGAAATTGTAGAAATGCTTGGCGTTATTTCTTTATTCGGTTACCTAAACCGCTGGAACGATAGTATGGGAACTTCTATTGAAGATGGTGCAGTAGAAAGTGCCAACCAATATTTAGGAAAGCATGGATGGAATAAAGGAAAGCATGTTTGATTATTAATAGAACATTTTTTACAGCGTTTCCTTTTTACCCAAAACAAATACTTTCTATTTTAATTTAAACAAAAAAGTTGTTATTATTTAATCGAAATTATGTTTATAATTATTCTCCTAAATTATCTGAAGCTGCAGTAGTGATATTAATTTGCTGTATGTCTCTATCAAACAAATAAAGTCCACCTTTGTCATCTCCTATTAGATTGATTTTATCAAGAATGGTGCGCGCCATTGCTTCTTCTTCTATTTGTTCAGAAACATACCATTGCAAAAAATTATGAGTTGAATAATCTTTTTCTTCTAAAGCTATATGCACTAACTCATTTATGCTTTTAGACACATAAACCTCGTGTTTAAAAAGCATTTCGAACATATCTTTAAACGATTTGAATGTTACGTTAGGCGCATTAAGTTCAGATATTTGAGCATGACCGCCACGTTCGTTTACAAATTTTACCAATTTAAGCATATGGTCTCGTTCTTCATCAGATTGACCGTACATAAATCCGGCGACGCCTTCAAGACCTTTTACTTCTGCCCAGCAAGCCATTGCCAAATATATTTGAGATGATTCTGCTTCTATTCTAATTTGATTATTTAATGCCTTTTCAATTTTTTCTGACAACATATTTCATTGTTTTATGTAAAATTACATAATTTTTTACTGATATAATTTTAGAACAATTTTAAATTAATAAATCTATTTCTTACCACCAATAACAATAACAATTTCACCTTTTGGTGGTTTGTTGGTATAATGTTCTAAAACTTCTTTTGCTGTGCCTCGTATTGTTTCTTCGTAGAGTTTTGTGAGTTCTCGAGAAACAGAAACTTGTCTGTCGTCACCAAAGTATTCACAAAAATGAGTAAGTGTTTTTATAAGCTTATGCGGTGATTCATAAAAAACCATTGTTCTCGTTTCTTCTGCTAAAAGCTTTAATCTGCTTTGCCTTCCTTTTTTTACGGGTAAAAATCCTTCAAAAACAAATTTGGCGTTTGGCAATCCACTGTTTACTATGGCAGATTGGCAATCCGCTGTTTACAAGGGCAGGCAGAAAAGCTGTTGCACCAGGCAAACATTCAACATTTATGTCGTTTTCAATACAAGCCCTTGTAAGTAAAAACCCAGGATCGGAAATAGCAGGCGTTCCCGCGTCGCTTATTAATGCAATGCTTGTTCCTGATTTTATTTTATTGATTAAGCCTTCAACTGTTTTATGTTCATTGTGCATATGGTGTGACTGAGAAGGCGTTGAAATTTCAAAATGTTTTAATAGTTTTCCTGAAGTTCGTGTGTCTTCGGCTAAAATTAAATCAACTTCTTTTAAAATCTCAACAGCCCTAAAGGTCATGTCCTTTAAGTTTCCAATAGGAGTAGGAACAATATATAGTTTGGACATAATTAAACTTTTAATTTAATATTTACTTTATTGAGCAATCCTGTTATACCAATGACCAAAAAAGCAAATAAAAAAGACTTTAATAAACCTACAGAGCCATTGATTAAATAACTAGGCAAGTTAAAAGATATTAATGCTAAAATAGGATAAATAAGATAAGGGAGTAAATAACAAGTAAGTGTGTTTGTGCCCGCTATTTTGATGGGCTTAACCCATTTAGTGAATTTAAATTTGTCTATTAAGATATACATTGCCAAAAAAGTAATGGCGCTTATTCCTATGCAAACTGAAGTCCAAGATGGCGTAGCTCTTATTTTTGAAAATCCTCCCCAATAAGGTCTCAAGGCAAATCCATAAATTAAGCAAATCGCTCCAAATGAGAATAAAACCACCAGAAACAATTTTTCTTTTTTCAACTGTCTAAAATGGAGTATTAAACTTCCTATCAGCATTCCTGCGCAAACGGAAGTATGCATTGAAGCACTGACAACTAACTTGATTGATGGCAATTCGCTAACTGTAGCGAATTCTAAAACATTTAATATCTGGAATATTAAAAAAGCTAATATTAAAACAAAAATACGTCTGCCTAAAAACAGATAAATTAATGAATTTATTAAATATGCCCATCCTATAAGTCCTAAAATTCCCCACCAATGTGTTTTCATCCATTCAACATTATCAGGAGAACCTCCTTTGTAGATGCTGGCTAAGAAAATTAATAGGCCAATCCCTAATATTTGTAAAAGGTATATTCTTTTCTTCCCTATTCTTTCAAAAGGTTTGTAATAGTTCCAGATTAAAAATATTCCAATAGCCATTATAATTTCCCAAAGATATTTATTTAACATTAGGAGTTCTTCATTAATGTTTTCAAAATTAACCATATATAACCCCATGATAATAAGAGCAAATGTTCTTATAAAAACATGTTGTAAAATTATCCATTTACCTTCTCCTTTTTTTCTTCTGGCTAATATTGCAAAAGGAATAGATAGACCAACAATAAAAAGAAAAGCAGGGAAAATTATATCGGAAAAACCAATTGCATCTACATTGGCTGATTGATGTTCTAACCAGTTAGGGACATTAGTTAATGTCCAAAAATCGTTAACAAAAATCATAAGAAACATGGTTATAGCTCTAAATGCATCAATAGATAAAATTCTTTTAGAACTAAAATTGGAATCAAGCATTTATGAGTGTTAGATTGACAATACGCATTAATCAAATTTACTTTCAACTATCTCCAGAAACCGCTCTTCATATTCTTCTTTGCCTTCCCAATTATTATAGTCTGGTTTCACAATAGTTTGAATTAAATGATTTGCATCCTTAAATGAGTTGGACGTATTTATTTGTGACAATACTCGGTCGTAATCTTCGTTTTTGCCATCAAAAAGATGCTTAATAAATGCTATCTTATCGTTTAGGCCAATATTAATAGCTTTACTTTTAAGTTTATCGTTGAGAGACTTCTTTGGGCTCGAAGCAGAAACAGGTTCAAAAACTGGTGACTCTTTAAAGTCAGCTGTAATATCTTCTAAAGAATGCTTGTGTCGTAATGAATTTTGTTGTGTTTTCTCAAGAATTATTTCTGTGTCTTCTTCTTGTTGAGGCATGTGAGCAACCATGTTTTTTATTTTTTCAATAGCAGGTTCCATAATTCCATCATCCTCTATTTCGTCCAGATTAATATAGATCTTGTCCTCAACTTCAATATTATCACTCACTTTATTATTAAAAGCCACATCAAGCATTTCAAAAAAGGAAGAATCATTCCCAATAGTTGGAATGTTTCCTTCAAATGTTTGATGCGCAAACTTCAAAACAGATAGTTTTTCATAAAGTTCAGTTACTTCTGCATGCATTTTAATGACATCCTCTTTCCCTTTCAACTTCAGAATCCTGTGTGCAATGCTCACCAATTCTGATTCTAACTTCTTCTTCATAACTTTTACGATTTAATCTAATTTAGATTTTTGATTTTTAATAAATTTACGCCACCTTTATAAAAACGAAAATATACTTCGTTTTAGTGTTAAAATTACAAAATGTTTCTTGAAAATACAGTAAATCATAAAGAACAATTTGGCTGGATAGAAGTTATTTGTGGCTCAATGTTTTCTGGTAAAACCGAAGAATTAATTCGAAGACTTAAGCGAGCAAAGTTTGCCAGACAGAAAGTTGAAATTTTTAAACCAGTTATTGATGTGCGTTACGATGATGAAAAAGTAATTTCTCATGATGATAATGAGATTAGATCAACACCAGTGCCCGCGGCCGCAAATATTCCTATTTTGGCCACCGACTGTGATGTAGTTGGTATAGATGAGGCCCAATTTTTTGATGATGAAATTGTACATGTCTGCAACGAACTTGCTAATCGAGGAGTTCGTGTAATTGTTGCTGGTTTAGACATGGACTTTAAAGGCAACCCTTTTGGTCCAATGCCTAACTTAATGGCTACTGCCGAATATGTTACCAAAGTACACGCTGTTTGTACTAGAACAGGAAATTTAGCCCAATATAGTTACAGAAAGGCCAAAAGCAACGATCTCGTTCTTCTTGGTGAAGTTGATGAATATGAACCCTTAAGTAGAGCTGCTTTTTATAAAGCCATGTTAAGAGACAAGGTTAGAAATATGAGTGTAAATGATGCCGAAGAAGTATTTCCTAAATCTAAAAGCTCAAATGCCTAAAGCGCAAGAAACAGTACTTGAAATAGATTTAAAAGCTCTAAAACATAACTACGAGTATTTAAAATCTAAACTCCAACCCAAAACTAAATTTCTGGCAGTAATTAAGGCTTTTGCTTACGGAAGTGATTCCATCATTTTGGCAAAATATCTTGAAACGCTACATGTAGATTATTTTGCTGTAGCCTATACAAACGAGGGTGTTGCTTTGCGCGATGCTGGAATAACAAAGCCTATTTTGGTCTTGCATCCTCAATCTGTGAGCTTCAAACTGTTAATTAAACATTGTTTAGAGCCAAGTCTTTACAATGCTAAAGTTTTGAATGAGTTTATAGAAATTGCCAAAGAAGAAAAGCAAGAAGACTATCCTGTTCATATTAAATTTAATACTGGACTGAACAGACTTGGATTTTGGGAAAATGACGTTGATTATATTGTCTCAAATATTAAAAATTCTAATGCCATAAAAGTAAAATCTATCTTTTCTCATTTAGCGGCAAGTGAAGATTTGAATGAGAAAGAATTTACAAATAATCAAATTACATCATTCGAGTCCATTTCAAATAATTTCATTAAAAAATTAGGATACAGACCACTGCTCCATATTTGCAATACATCTGGAATTTTAAATTATCCTAAAGCTCATCTAGATATGGTGCGCAGTGGTATTGGTTTATATGGTTTTGGTAATTCAGAAAAAGAAGATAAGCACTTCACTCCTATTGCAACTTTAAAATCTGTAATTTCTCAAATTCACAAGATTGAACCAGAAGAAAGTGTAGGTTATAACAGAGGCTATATAAGTGATTCGTTTTTAATATCAGCAACAATTCCGATTGGTCATGCAGACGGCATTGGTCGTCAATATGGTAATGGCAAAGGGTTTGTTTTAATAAACGATAAGAAAGCTCCTATAATAGGAAACGTTTGTATGGATATGCTCATGGTTGATGTTACAGGTATTGATTGTAAAGAAGGTGACGAGGTTGTACTTTTCGGAAAGCATCCAACCGCAACAGAATTTTCTGAAACTGCAAATACTATTTCATATGAAATAATTACAGCCATTTCACAACGTATTAAACGTATATTTATTGAATAGTAACTCTTCACTTTTAGTTTTTATTACTTTTTAATTATATTAGTTGCTCACTAACTTAAAATATTAAAGATTATGCTAAAAGAATTTAAGGAATTTGCAATGAAGGGCAACTTGGTAGATATTGCTGTTGCTTTTGTTATGGGTGCTGCTTTTAATAAAGTGGTAACATCTTTCACGGGAGGAATTGTTTCTCCTTTAGTTGGATTAATTTTTAATTCAGATTTCAAAGATTTAAAATATGTGATTACTGAAGGTGTTGCTAATGATGCTGGCGAAATAACTGGCGAAGTCGCTATACTTTATGGTGATTTTTTAACTAATACTATCGACTTCATTATTGTAGCCTTTGTTATGTTTATGGTTATTAAAGGGATAAACAAAATGAAGAAAAAAGAAGAAGAGGCTCCAGCACCTCCAGCAGGTCCTTCGGATAATGATTT
>JARRKS010000108.1:0-4630 GCA_037387865.1 Flavobacteriaceae bacterium | reverse complement strand
TGGCCTTCATTTCATTTACCGAATAAACACCGTCAAGATTTTTGTTTTGTTTAAACTATTGCTCTATTTCCTCTTCCAAAGCTTCTAAATGGTTTTCAGAAACCAACTTATCGTCTATTTTTAAAATCAAACTCGCCTTTGCAGGTATTTGATTAAAAATTTGAATCTATTGAGGGTTCTGTTATAAAACGCTTAATAGTTAATTAAATAAAATACCTAAAAGTCTATTCCTTAAATGAATAGACTTTTTTTGTTGACTTCAAATAAAGAATAATCTGATAAAATTGCTCGCTTATCGAATTAATCATCATTTTTTAATCTATTTTACTAAAAAATCATATTTTCACTTATAATTATCCCATTAAGCTAAAACTTATTTATGATGAAAAGGAGCATTATCCTATTTACAATACTATTGTCTTTCAATTCATATAATATGTCTTCTCAAACATGGACAGAAAAAAGTGAAGATGAAAGTTACACTGCAAGACATGAATGTGGTTTTGTTCAGGCTGGTGATAAATTCATATTATTTGGAGGCAGGGAAAACCCTCAAACTTTAGATGTCTATGATTATGCTTCCAACACTTGGTCTAATGGTGGTGCGACACCAATTGAGTTTAATCATTTTCAAGCAGTAACTCATGAAGGATTGGTTTGGGTAATTGGTTCTTTTAAAGACAATGATTTTCCGATTGAAGAACCTGCAGATTATATTTACATGTACAATCCAGCAAGTGAGCAATGGATTCAAGGTATGGAAATTCCTGCATCAAGAAAGCGTGGAAGTGCGGGTTTGGTAGTCTATAACAATAAATTTTATCTTGTTGGCGGAAATACTATAGGTCATGATGGTGGCTATTTAGCTTACTTTGATGAATTTGATCCAGCAACAGGTATATGGACTCAATTAACAAATGCACCACATGAAAGAGACCACTCTCAAGCCGTTATATTTAATGACAAACTTTATGCTGTTGGTGGAAGATTATCTGGTGGTGCTGGTGGCGTCTTTGAACCATTGGTTCCTGAAGTAGATGTTTATGATTTTGTTACTGAAATGTGGTCAACATTGGATGCTAGCAAAAATGTTCCTACGCCAAGTGCTGGTCTGGCTGTAGTTGTTTTTGATGGTGAAATATATGCTATTGGCGGCGAAGCCCCAGGAATTAACCAGAGTAAAGTTGAGGCTTATGATCCTGTTCTTGATATTTGGACAACTAAAGGTAGTATGAACTATCCAAGGCATGGTATTCAAGCTATTGTTTCTGGCGATGGAATTCATGTAACCTGTGGAAATTTAAGTGGTTCTCCCATTAAAGAATATGAATACTATGGTACCGATAATCCTCAAGGTAGCCCAAATGTGAATAGTACATTTGAAGCAGATGAGACCACTAAATCATTTACATATACAGAATTGGAAGGAAGCTCTCCTATTCAGGTAACCTTGTCAAATTCGTTAGGAACTACTGGAACTTATATAGATACTATAGAATTAACTGGTTCTACAGATTATACTTTGAATGAATCTTATGATAATAGATTGGTTGGAGCAAACGATAATTTGCTATTGCATATTACTTTAAATGACACAACCAAACCAACCAATAATGCAACTTTGGTTATCACCTACAATAATAGTTCTACCATAAATGTTTCATTAGAAGGAACTCTTGATACAGGACTATCTATTGAAACTGAAAGTTTAAATAAAATAAAACTCTATCCAAATCCAGTTAAAGATTCATTTTCAGTTAATAAAAATCTTACAGAATTAACAATCTATGATATTTCAGGAAAACTTATCAAAGCGTTTAAAGGAAACTTTATAAAAGGTGATTTATTTGATATTTCAAAACTTTCAAAAAGTTTATATTTTACAAAAATTAAGGATGAAAATGATGTGATTACAGTATCAAAATTAATAAAGCATTAATAATTTAATATTCACATTTAGAATTGTCTGCCTTTATATAATATGATTTGTAATTCTTTGCTTCTTTATCCATACACCCACATAAATTAAGAAGTTCTACATTTTTAAAATCTATTGGATGACTTTCTGCTTGTAATGCAATGTATCCCTTTGTTAAAGGTTCTTCGTCTTTTGCTAGCCATACTTCTTTATTTTCTACACCATTATTTTTCCATTCTTCATCTTTGTCTTTCGTCAATAAACCACCGCCAATCATAGGTTTTAAATATGAAATAACCGTATCATTCTCTATAATATGAATTATCTTTTCGTCACCAAAAACAATTGCCTCTGCATGAACCCATTGGTCTCCATGATATGTTTTAGAACTGCTTGTTATACAATGATTATAATTAATTGAATCATTCATTCTTACAATTGTTCCAGGTGTACAAAGATTACCTGTTGCTCTTTCCTCTTGGCCATTTCCTCCAAGCAATTGCATCTCAATGGAAATAGGAAAATTTTGATTTAAACTATTTGAAGTAACAGATTGCGAATGCAACATAATACCACTATTCCTGAATGCCCAAGAAGGTCCACCAGGAACTTGTTCTCCCGTAAAACGATAATCTAATTTTACTTTGTAATACGAAAATGGTTTATTGTAATATATATGCCCAAATTGGTTAGTAAACGTGTCATAATCACTATACACTACTTTTAACATGCTATCCTCTACTCTAAAAGTATTTTTATAGTTATCACCTACTTCATGTCCTGCTATTTTAATATCCCAATCATTAAGGTTTTTACCATTAAACAGTGCGATCCATTCCTCTGAATCAACATCAATTTGTTTGTCAGATTTGGAATCTTTGCATCCTATAAAAAGGAAAACAAAACCGATTATTAGTACTATTTTTTTCATCTTTATGAGTATTCAGTTTTATACAGGTTATCAGATAAATATTTTAATGTTACAGCTGCAGTTTCAGGGGTAATATCACGTTGTGGCGTAGCAAACATTTCGTAACCAACCATAAATTTTTTAATCGTTGCGCTTCGCAATAAAGGTGGGTAGAAACTCATGTGCCAATGCCAATGTTCATTCATTTCTCCGTTTGAGGGTGCTTGATGAATTCCGCTAGAATATGGAAAAGAGCAATTAAAAAGTTTATCGTACACTTTTGTTAAAACCGAAATTGCTTCTGCAAATAAAATGGTTTCTTCTCGAGGTAATTCGGTAATATCTTTTTGAGGTATTTTAGGAATAATCATTGCCTCATATGGCCACACAGCCCAAAAAGGAGTTAATACTACAAAGGCTCTATTTTCGAAAATAATACGCTCTTTTCGCTTCAGCTCTTGCTTTAAATAGTCTTTTAATACCGTTTTACCATGTTCTTGGAAATATTTTAATTGTTGAGCATCTTTTTTAAATACCTCATTTGGCAATGTTGAATTACTCCAAATTTGTCCATGAGGATGCGGATTACTACAACCCATTACATCTCCTTTATTCTCAAATATTTGAACGTAATTAATATTCTTTAATTTACTCAATGACACAAATTCATTTTGCCAAGTATAAATTACTTTTTGAATACTTTTAACTGTCATTTGAGCCAAACTTTTGGAGTGATCTGGACTAAAGCAGATAACTTTACAAATACCATGTTCGCTTTCGGCTTTAAGCAACCCATCTTGAAAATTAAAAGTTTCGCTATTATTTTGAAGTGCAGAAAAATCATTTATAAATACAAAGACATCTTCATAATTTGGATTAATTTCTCCATTGGCTCGGCTATTACCAGCACATAAATAACATGTCTCATCATATTTTGGTCTTTTTTCAATAGCGGTTTCTTCTTCATGCCCTTGCCATGGTCGCTTTGCACGATGTGGTGAAACCAAGACCCATTCCCCAATAAGCGGATTGTAACGTTTATGCGAGTAATTCTTTAAATATGAATTCATTTTTAATCCTGATAAATGTGATTTACTTTATGCGTGCCTTCTGAAATTTTTATGAAATAAATCGAGCTTTCTATATTAAATGTTTCTTTATATTTTTTTGAAACACTTTCAATAAACTCTTGTATTGCTTCATTCTTTACAATATTAAGTGTGCATCCACCAAAACCACCACCCATCATTCTTGCTCCAATAACGTGTGGGTTTTCAATTGCTTGTTCAACTAAAAAATCAAGCTCTTTACAACTGATTTTAAACTGATGCCGAGCTCCTGAATGTGCTTCAAAAAGTATGTTTCCTAATTCTAGAAGATTATTTTCTTGCATCATTTGTGCTGCATTTAAAACACGCCTATTTTCTTGAATGATGTATAAAGCCTTTTGATAATTATCTACTGATATTTTAGATTTTATCTTTAGCAAACCTTCTTCAGTGGCATCTCTTAAAAACTTTACCCCTAATAAGGACGCTACTTTTTCGCAAACAATTCTTCTATCATTATACTCGTCATCTACTAAACTATGACTCACGTTTGAATTTATAAGTACTAATTGGTAGTCTTTAAAATCGACTTTATAAGGCGTCGCTATTTGTGTTCTGCAATCTAAAAGTAATGCGTGGTTTGGTACGCCAAACATACTTGTATACTGATCCATAATACCACACCTTACGCCAACATAATTGTGTTCTGCTTTTTGCGATATTAAAATCATTTCAGATTTTGAAAGATTCAAC
>JARRKS010000107.1:0-6032 GCA_037387865.1 Flavobacteriaceae bacterium | reverse complement strand
GCCGCTCTTCATGGTGACGGGCGCTCTGGCGGTGCTCGCCCTCAAAGACGTCGTCTAATTACATTTTAGGCACTTCCGCACGAACAACATCAAAGACATACGATGTAATTTTTTCATGTGGATCGTCTAACTTATAAAAAGCATCATAAACCTTGTCCCTTATCACTTTGTATTGCACAGACACTTTAAGTCTAACAAACACATCGTCCAGTGTTTTGGTTTCTACAATGACATCAAGCTGCTGTATTTTTAAGCTTAAGCGACCAGCTATTCTATCAATTAAAGGAATTTTTAATTGCAGACCAGAATGCCTAATACTTTGAAAGCGGCCAAAACGCTCAACAATAACGGCTGTTTGTTGTTTAACAATAAAACAAAGAGAAATAAAAATTATTAAACAAATAAAAATAATTGGGATAAGATAAAAATTCATGGTTTTATTTTTAAAATAGTTATGAAAAATTAAGATACAAAATTTATGTTATATTTGATTTGCTTATCTAAATCATTATGCAACAAAAACTTTATACCCTATTAGTAGTTTTATCTATAGGTTTTGTTACACCAATTTTTGCGCAACACGGTAATTATCGCATTAATAACGGCTTTGGTGTTATGGGAGGAATAACCCAATATGACATTATTACAGACAATTTTGTTACTACAAAAGGGGATGGGTTTATTGGCGGAATGAGCGCAACTGTTGACATTCCTCACAAGTGGTATAATGTTAGTTTTGGCATGCAACTATCAGAGAACCATCTGGATATTTCTGGCAGAAACTCAAGCCTTGGTCCTTCAGGGCAGAATATCGAGTATAAATTGTTTGCGGCCCAAGTGGCTTTGTTAATGCACGTAAAGGTTATTGAAAACCATTTTTTAATTGATCTTGGGCCAATGATACAATACAACGGTAAAATGGAGCTTCAAGATAAAAATCAAGAAAACTACTTTATAGATAATTATACAAACTTAATGGCAGATGAAATCACTGGTATTTCCCAATTTCATTTTAATGGTGCTGTCGGAGCCTCTGTTGGGGTAAGACAATTTAAAATAAAAGCACAATACATTTATGGCTTTACAAATATTTTGCAAAAACTTAATAAAAAAGATCTTGACACCTCTGGAATGGACAAAGATTTTAAAGGAAATCAATCTATGTTAGCTTTTACAGCCCTTTTTACTTTTTAACCCAAAGTGTTAATAAGATTTTCAATTCTATTTATCGTTTCCTCTTTGTTTATCATAGACATGATTTGAAACAAATCTGGGCCTTTTAAGTCACCAACCAAAGCCAACCGTAACGGCTGCATGACCTTGCCAAAACCAATTTCTTTCGAATTTACCCAGACTTTAATTTCAGTTTGAAGATTTTCTGCAGAAAAATCATTAATTGTATTTATGAAAGAAGCTAAATCGGTCATAATTTCAGCTGAATCTTCTTTCCAGGCTTTTTTTGCGGCTTTTTCATTAAGATCGGTTGGGGTCATAAAAAAGAAATAACTCAAATCCCAGAAATCAGAAATAAAAGTTGCGCGTTCTTTTACCAGATCAATAGCCATAGCAATGTATATATCACTTACTTCTTTTAACTCTTCACGTGTTTTTTTGAATTCTTCAGCCAAAACATGACTTGGCTGTTCTTGCATGTAATGGTGATTGTACCACTTTGTTTTTTCGGGATCAAATCTTGCACCAGCTTTATGGACTCTCTTTAAATCAAAAACGTCAATAAGTTCATCCAAACTAAATATCTCTTGTTCTGTACCTGGATTCCAGCCTAAAAATGCCAAAAAGTTCACAACCGCTTCTGGAAAGTAACCGTCTTCACGATAACCTCTTGAAATTTCACCGGTGTTGTGGTCTTTAAAGGCCAAAGGAAAAACAGGAAACCCTAATTTATCTCCATCACGTTTACTTAATTTTCCCTTTCCAGTTGGCTTTAATATTAATGGTAAATGAGCAAATTCTGGAGCATTCCAGCCAAAAGCTTTGTATAATAAAACATGTAAAGCTAAAGAGGGCAACCATTCTTCACCACGAATTACATGACTTATTTCCATTAAATAATCATCTACAATATTTGCCAGGTGATACGTTGGCATACCGTCGCTCTTAAATAAAACTTTATCATCTAAAATATTTGTGTCAATTTGAATATCGCCCCGAATAATGTCTTTTAGATGTAGTGTTTCATCTTGTGGGCTTTTAAATCGGATTACGTAATCTTCACCATTCAAAATTCTTCTTGTTACCTCTTCTTCAGACAACACTAAAGAGTTTACCAATCGCCCTTTTTCTCTATTGTGCCAATTGTAGATAAATGTTTTTCCTTTAGCCTCGTGATCTTTTCTGTGATAATCTAATTCTTCTGCTGTATCAAAAGCATAATAAGCTTTCCCTTTTTCAATTAAATCTTCAGCATATTGTTTGTACACATGTTTACGCTCACTTTGTCTGTAAGGACCAAATTTTTCATTCTTATCCGGACCTTCATCGAAAGAAATTCCACACCAATTTAATGATTCAATGATATAG
This sequence comes from Flavobacteriaceae bacterium, assembly GCA_037387865.1. GTDB lineage: Bacteria > Bacteroidota > Bacteroidia > Flavobacteriales > Flavobacteriaceae > Gilvirhabdus. Next base: position 3,491 of record JARRKS010000107.1, on the reverse strand, counting down.
TTTTCTGCGCCTTCAACATAACGGCTTTGATCTGTATCCTCAATGCGCAAGACAAAAGTACCTCCATGTTTTTTTGCGAACAGGTAATTAAATAATGCTGTACGAACACCTCCAATATGTAAGGGTCCAGTTGGACTTGGCGCAAAACGCACACGAATATTTTTACTCATGCAGAAAAATTTTCAGCAAAGATAAAACGATAATTATTAAATGCTAGGATTGTGAGGTAATCATTTCTTGAGGGATTCGCTTATTCATAATTTTAAACCATAAAGGGGGCAACAGCGCCAAGACCATAGACGTTGGATAACCAAAAGGCATTTGAGGGCTTTCGTCATGACACTCTAGTGTTTGATATTTCTTTGAAGATTTAAAATGATGGTCACTATGCCTTGTAAGTTCATATAAAACAATTCTACCGACAATATGATTTGAATTCCAAGAATGAATTTGCTTAACGCGTTCATATCTTCCAGAAGAAGTTTTTTGCCTTTTTAATCCGTAATGTTCAATATAATTTACGGTTTCTAACAACAAAATCCCAGTTATTGAACTTAAAATGCAAAAGAGAAGTCCAATTTTGCCAAAGAACAAATAAATGGCTATTAAAAATGAAGCTTGAAAAAGAAGATACCACAACATGTCATTTTTTAACGAAAAGAACTTAAGACGATCCTTTTTCAATAAATTTAATTGAATGCGCCATGCGTTTACATACTGCTTAAAAACTGAAGCTATCCAGAACGAATAAACATGCTGATTGTATTTTGCTGTTGCTGGATCTTCTTTTGTTGCAACGTGTAAGTGATGACCAAAGTTGTGTTCTATATAAAAATGCATATATAACGCAGGAAGCAAGAGCAATTTACCTAAAAACCTCTCATTGGTTGAATGTCTATGACCCAACTCATGACCAACATTTATTCCATTAGTCCCTAAAACCATACCAACGGATAATGCAAGACCAAGAAATTCATACGATTCTAAATTGCTATTTGTTATTATAAACAACGCTATAAACAATAATCCAAAAACAATTGGAATGTTTAAATATAATAACCAATCAAAAAGCATATTTACCTTTCTTTTGTCTTGTTCTTTTTCTGAATAATTGGTGTTGGATTTAGGTAGAATGAGCTCCAGAATTGGAATAACACCAAAGGCGTAAATAGGAGTTAAATAGCTCCAAACACCTTGAAAATACAGAGCAATAATTGCAGAAATTGGAATTGTTAATGCGGCGAGATACTTTAAATCTTTAATTGTATGGATTGAAACAAGAGTCATATTTAACAGAAAGTTACCAAATTAAGTAATTTAAAGAACAAAATAAAATTGTAGTTTAGTAAGTTGTTATGTGTATAATGCTCCTGTTTTGAATAGTTTTAATAACATTTTAAGAAAACTAGAAAGTTTTATAAGACGTTTTTATTTAAACGAGCTTATAAGAGGAGCCATTTGGTTTTTTGTAGTGGGCTTCTTGTATTTGATTATAACCTTATTGGTTGAGTATTTTTTATGGCTCGACACAAAAGAGAGAACAATTTTGTTTTGGCTCTTTGTAACGGTTGAAGCCGCGTTACTTTTTAAGTTTATCCTTACACCGATACTAAGATTATTCAGGTTAAAAAAGGGAATAGATTATGAGGAAGCCTCTAAAATCATTGGAAATCATTTTCCAGAAGTTAATGATAAGCTTTTAAACCTGCTTCAGTTAAAGAATGATTCCACCCAATCAGAGTTGCTAGTTGCCAGCATTGAACAAAAGTCATCGCAATTAAGGCCCATTCCGTTTAAATTAGCCGTTAACTTTAATAATAGTTTTAAGTATTTAAAATATTTAGCCATACCAGTTTTTGTTATGCTTTTAACTTTTGTTTTTGTCGATAAAAACTGGTTTAGTGATAGCTATAAACGTGTTATACATTATCAAACAGCATACGAGCCTCCTGCGCCATTTCAATTTTTTGTTTTAAACGAAAAATAAAAGCAAATGAATTTGAATATGTGTTTTTTCAGCCCAAAGAGAACGTTTTATTTGAGCTATTTTCTAACGGTGTAAAATCTAAAAAATATGAATTAAACGTTATTGATGTACCAGCCTTATTAAATTTCGAAATGACTTTAGATTATCCTTCACACACTTTAATGAAGGATGAAATTATTAAAAACACAGGAAGAGCAGTTATCCCAGAGGGCACAAAAGTTACTTGGTTACTCAAAACCAAAGCGGCGAGTAAGGTCAATTTATATAGCAATGACACGCTACAGTTTCGGGCTGATGCAACAGATTCATTCTCTGCATCAAAAAATCTATATAAGAACTTTAGTTACAGCATAAATTTAAGCAACAACAAACTAAAAGATTATGAAAGTTTGGCTTTTAATATTGATGTTGTTAAAGATGAATATCCAGAACTAAAGCTTAAGTCTGAAACAGACTCTTTAGATCAACAAACACTTTATTTTTATGGGCAGGCAAGTGATGATTATGGCTTAAGAAAACTTCAGTTGGTGTATTATCCCATTGATAATGAAAAGCAAAAACAAACGGAAGAGATTCCCTTAAATGGTTCTAATCTTGATGATTTTATTAGCGTTTTCCCAGATAGTCAAAACCTAATAGAAGGGATTTCTTATAATTTATATTTTCAACTTTTCGATAATGATGCAATTAATAAAGAAGAAGATACCTTCAAGGAGGATTTGAAAAACCGTTTACAAGAAAATGAAGAGCAATTAAAAAAAGACGAACAACTCTTAAAAGAATTAGAAGAATTACAAGAGCTTAGCTTTAATGATAAGAAAAAACTTAATGAGTTTTTAAAGCGCCAGAAACAACAAGAGGAGATGATGAAAAACTTCAACAAACGATTGAAGGATAATTTAGAAGATTTTCAAAAAGAAAATAAAGAAGAAGATACCTTCAAGGAGGATTTGAAAAACCGTTTACAAGAAAATGAAGAACAATTAAAAAAAGACGAACAACTCCTAAAAGAATTAGAAGAATTACAAGAGAAAATTAATAAAGAACAACTTACAGAGAAGCTTGAGCAACTAGCTAAACAAAACAAAAACAAAAAAAGAAGTTTAGAACAACTTTTAGAACTCACTAAACGATATTATGTTGGTAAGAAATTGGAAAAACTACAAGAAGAATTAGAAAGCCAAGCTAGGGAACAAGAAAAACTCTCTAATGAAACCAGAGAAAACAACACAAAAGAAAAACAAGAAGAACTAAATAAAAAATTTCAAGATTTTCAACAAGAAATGGAAGAGCTCAAAAAGGAAAATCAAGAGTTAAAAAAGCCATTAGATATCAACGAATCTCAAAGAGACGAGAACAAAGTTGAAGAAATGCAACAAAACGCAGCAGAAGAGCTACAAAACAGCGAGCAATCAAATAACCCCAGCGAAAAACAACAAAATGAAAATAAAGCAAAGCAAAATCAGAAGAGAGCAGCTGAAAAAATGAAACAGATGGCTCAAAA
>JARRKS010000106.1:0-4648 GCA_037387865.1 Flavobacteriaceae bacterium | reverse complement strand
GTTTTTCATAATTAGCCGAATAGTTAAATAAAAAAAGGACGTAATTATTATTACATCCTTTTTTGTTGGTATTATTTTTTTATTCAGAAGGAGAATAACCTAAATCTGTTCTTATCCAACCTGTATATTCTTCAAATTTTGAAGCAGATTGCATAAGCTTCTGAAAAACTGGTTTAGCATCTTCACCTAAAAGCTCATCATTTGCTTTTCCTCTTGTAGCTGAATCGATGGCATCTTTAGCGGAAACTGCAACCATGTAATAATCTTCTTGATTACCAAATCCACTATGGTATATTCTAAAATATTCTTTTGAGCCTTTACTAGCAAACATTTCTTTAACCCCTTTTATTGCATCTCTTATTTGCGAATGATTTTCCGGAGTGTGGTAGAGGAAGTAAAACTTTCTGTAGTTTTGACCTTCTTGCGTTTGCGACATTCCTTCTGGCATATAACTTAACTCATTATTCAGTACAAGGATATAATCTCCATGTTTATCGTAACACGTATTAAAACGCTCAAAGATTTTACCAAAATCATCACCCATTTTTTCGGCCATATCTGCGAATGGGTTTGCATCTAAATCTGCAAAATTTTCAATTGGACTAACATACATATATCGATTGTCATCCATACTAACTGTAATCCATTTCGTTTGAGGATTATGTTCTTTACAGGCATCAGTGAATTCTTTCGCGATTTTATAGTAATCAGATAATTTTGAAGGTTTTACATAATCCACATGTACTTGGTACATTTGTTGTCCACTAATAAAGTTAATTGACAAGCATAAAACAAAGACTGTCAATAAAGTTGCTTTTAATTTTTGCATAATTGTTATTTGTGTTAGTTATAATTTTACATTGTTTCATCCGCACTTTCTGCATCTTCATCGGCTTCAGCTGCTGCTAAAGCTGCAAATTCTGCATTCATTGCTGTGGCGTCAAAGTATACGTGCTCTTCAACTATTTTTCCATCAACAAATTGAACAGCCAAATGTACTGGTATTACTACTTCATTTCCACTTGCTGCAAACTTTCCTTTATGAGCGGCCCAATAATAAACCCAAGTTTCATCTTCTTTATCAAGTACCATTTCAATAAATTCTCTGTCATGGTTAAATCCATAAGAAGACATGGCTCCTGCCATAGATTTTAAACCTTCTGCTCTTTCTTCTAAACCTATTGGTTTTATAGAATTAACAAAGATCTTTGCTGTATCAACAAAATGGCTTTTCCATGCGTCCCAATCGCCTGACTCATAGGCTGTAATTCCAGCTTTCAAGGTTTCTATTTCAGGAGAATCTGCAAAATAACGTTGTGGTTTTTGTTCTTGACAAGCAATAAATAAGACTAAAGTAAGTCCTAGTAAAAATAGTTTTTTCATTTTTTTAGTGTTTATAGATTAGTGTTAATAAATTAATTTAAAGATTTTCCTAGTTGTGTCATTAGGTCTAATTCATTATAAAAAACATTTTCTTCATCAATTTTTCCATCACCATTAATATGAATTCTAGATAATCCAGTTACCTTAACCTTGTTACCCGTTGCAGGTGAACCTGCAAATTCACCAGTGTTAGTTCCTGTTAGTTCCCAATGTACAAATTGTGTGTTGTCAAAAATTGGAGATCTATGCAAGAGCTTTATATGAAAATCGGGAAATCCTGTAAAAAACACTTTCATCCCTTCATTTAATTCTGATGGATTTGAAGCTACTTTTACATCGTTAAGATATCTTACATAATCATTAGCCAATGTTTTACTTACAATACTAGAGTCTGATCCTTGTTTATTGAAAAAGTTGGCAATAAAAGAATCAATTGCTTCATTTATAGCCTTGTCTTCAACAGGCATATTGTTTGCTTTTTCAATTTCTGCAATTGCACTATTTGCAATACCAGAATCATAATAATCGTATATTTCTACAATTTTTCCATCTAAATATTGAGCTGTAATGTGTACAGGAACATCTATTTTCTTACCATTAGCCTTAAGAACTCCATGCCAATTTGCCCAATAGTTTACCCAAGTTTCTTCATCACTATCTAAAACCATTTCAACGAAAGAGCCTTCATCTTGAAAGCCGTAAGATGAAAAATATTCTAGTAATTCTTTTTGTGCATTTTCAAGATCAGTAGTTGAAATACTTTTATTTGAGTTCACAAAGAGTTTGGCCGTATCTGAAAAGTGGGTATGCCATGCTTCCCAATCTCCACTATTGTATTGTGAAATACTGGCTTTAAAAGAATCTATTTCTGGAGATTCAGAAAAATAGCGTTGCTCTTGCTGACAAGAAATAAATAGAACCAAAGTAAGTCCTAGTAGTAATAATTTTTTCATGAGTTGTTGTTTTAGTTAATTTAAATGTTAACCATAAAGATTACATTGTTATCCGAAGTGATAACTTCGTAATACAATTAATTCAATGTAGAAAAGGGTTGGTCAATAAGTTCTCTAATTTACTAAAAATAAATGTAATACAGAAATATCTTACTTTGTAAAATATATAATTTTTTAAGAGTTTGATTGGCTTAAAAAACTGAAGACACTACCGCCATAGTTTTTAGCGTATTTAAAGTTTGGTAACTCTGCAAGAATAGTGTGTTTTGAATGTTCTATAATCAGCAAGCCATCATTTTCTAACAAGTTATTATTGAAAACTAATTCTGGAATTCTAGAAAATTCCTCTAAAGAGAAAGCATAAGGAGGATCTGCAAAGATTACTGTTGCCTTCTCTTTTGTTTGCTCTAAAAACTTAAACACATCAGTTTTAATGGTTTGTATTGTCATTTCAAACGCATTTGATGTTTTATTAATAAATTTGATGCAGCCAAAATTTTGGTCTACAGAAATGATGTTCTGTGTTCCTCGCGATGCAAACTCATAACTGATGCTTCCTGTGCCTGAAAATAAATCGATTACAGAAATCTCATCAAAGTAGTATTGATTTTTTAAAATATTAATAAGAGCTTCTTTCGCCATATCCGTGGTAGGCCTAACGGGTAGATTTTTTGGAGCATTTATTCTTCTACCTTTGTATTTACCCGAAATTATTCTCAAACCCTAAAAACTATTTAATAAAACAAAGTTGGAATGATTAAGACTTAAATCTTTAGAAATGGCATAATTATACTGGGTATTGCCTAGATCAACAAACCTAATATATTTATATGCAATTTTAAAAAGCTCATGATCTTTGTTTACATCACCTAAAAGTAAGACCTCTAATGTTTCTGGATTTAGTTTTAACTGCTCAATTGTAAAAAGCGTATAGTAAATAAAGTCTTCTTTGGTAGAAAACTCAAACATATTATAAAAAAGTAATTTGCCTTTTTGAACTACTAAAATTTCAAAATGTACTTGTGAAATATTAATGTACATTTTAGGTTTTACTATGTTCTTTTCGATTTTTAAAATATGATCTATTAGAATTGTTGAAAAGTGTTTATATGAGAATGCACCATATTTTTCATAAATAAAGTTATTAATATTTACGTATGGTACATAAACATTCACACTATCATTAGCTGAAATTTCATCGAAAGCTATAAAGTCTGATTTGAGTATTTTAGAATTAAATTTCAAATAGTCAGCTAATGAATCTTCATCAAATAAAGGCTTTGGAACTAGTGTAGAAAGCTCATTAACGTAAATAACATTGACCGTGTTGAAAGCGTTTTTTAAAATTTCCTCTTTAGAAAAAATCTCTTTTACACGATCTAGTAGTTCAAAAGGTGTTAGTTTTTTATTAAAACCAAAATGTTTTAAGTGCGTAATGGTTTTGGTACTTTCTTCTAGAACACAAATAGAAAGTCCATTCAAACTTACTTGAATGGACAATCTTAAATTTGTTAATATATCTAAACTATTATTCGTCTGAACCATAAACTTTTGGCCAGTTTCCATTAGTTTTTACTTCGTCCATAGATCCTACAATAAGAGCATCTCCATTAACACCATCTACAGAAACTACTTCATTTTCTTGAGCAATTAAATCTGGGGCTTGGTCGTGTAAGAGAACACTTTTCTTTACTTTAGCTTCAAATACAGGAATGTTTATTCCGTTTTGTTCTAAAATCCCAGCTTTTAATTCAAATTTTTCACTTTCAGTATGAGGAACATTCATCATTGTTTTGTAACGGTCAGAACCTTTAAATAAAGAATCTTTAACAGGTACAAAACCTAATGTATCAATAATTACTAGATCCTTAAACATATCAATAGTAAAACGTCTAGTCATTTCTTCATCTAGAACTGTAGTATCTCTTCGTTGAGTAATTGTAAATTGAGCGGTATCAATAAACTTCACCAACTGATCAAAATTCCCTGAAAACTTTCCAGTTACCTGTCTGTGAGCAAGTTGCGCATCTCTTATGTCTATTAATTTTTCAATAACTTCTGCATATCTCTTTTCTTTTATTTTATTGAACTGAATTGGTTCGTAAACAGACATATAGGTTTGATATCCTAAAAAGGCAATGAGTAACCAAAGCACTATGTTTAAAATAGGTTTAAATTTAGAAGGGATAAATTTATCTACTAACCAAACTAAACCAACGGTCAGCAAAATAACAGCTACTACAATTAAGATTATTGTCAACATAGGATTTTTTTATTTTTAATTTAATAAAAGTACTTTCACAAATCTACAA
>JARRKS010000105.1:0-4662 GCA_037387865.1 Flavobacteriaceae bacterium | reverse complement strand
ATGAAAAGTCCAGGTATTCCAGACAAAGTGGATGTGGTTGAGCAAATTCGTAATGAAGGGATTCCAATAGTTTCCGAAATTGAATTTGCTTCAAGATTTACCAATGTTACCATTATAGGTATTACAGGAAGTAATGGTAAGACAACAACGGCAGCATTAACACACCACATTTTAAAACAAGAATTAAGTGTTGGATTAGCAGGAAATATTGGAGACAGTTTTGCAAAACAGGTTCTTCAAGAAGATTATAAAAATTATGTGCTTGAGATAAGTAGTTTTCAGTTGGATGATATAGCGGATTTTAAACCACATATAGCAGTAATAACGAATATTACACCTGACCATTTAGATAGATACAATTATCAGTTTGAAAATTATATCGCTTCAAAATTCAGGATTACAATGAATCAAACAAAAGAAGATTATTTGATATATGATGCAGATGATAAAGTGATCACAGATTGGTTAAAGGAGCATCCAGTTCAATCAACATTATTACCATTTTCACTTACAAAAACTATTGAAAATGGTGCGTATTTAGACAACAATGAAATAAAAATAACAATAGATAACAACCAAATAATTATGCCAACAACAAATTTAGCATTAGAGGGAAACCATAACATTAAAAATGCTATGGCTGCTTCAACCGTAGCACAAATTTTAAGAATACGAAAGCAAACAATAAGAGAAAGTTTAGAGAATTTTCAAGGCGTAGAGCATCGTTTGGAGCATGTTCTTAAAATAAATAAAGTACATTATATAAACGATTCTAAGGCGACCAATGTTAATGCAACGTATTATGCACTCGAGAGTATGGATGCGCCAACGGTTTGGATAGTTGGAGGAGTTGATAAAGGCAATAATTATAAAGAACTTTTTTCGTTTGTAAATGAAAAAGTCAAGGCCATTATTTGTTTGGGTGTTGATAACCATAAGCTTATGGAAAATTTTGGTTCTATGGTCGATATTATTATTGAAACACAGTTTATGAGCGAAGCTGTTAAAATTGCATACAAGATTGCCGAAGCAGGTGATAATGTGTTGTTATCTCCTGCATGTGCAAGTTTCGATTTGTTTGAAAACTATGAGGATAGAGGGCGTCAATTTAAAGAAGCAGTAAGAAATTTATAAATGGAAGAGCTTTTTAAAAATATTAAAGGAGATCGGTTAATTTGGGCTATAGTTGCCTTGTTAGCCATATTTTCATTTTTACCAGTTTATAGTGCTGCTAGTAATTTGGCCTATGTTGGTGGAAACGGAAATACCTTCGCATATTTTTTAAAGCATTTCATGCATTTATTTCTTGGCTTTGCAATTATGTACGGAGTTCATAAAATACCTTATAGGTATTTTAGAGGCTTATCCATGGTTATGCTACCAATTGTATTAGTTCTTTTAGTAGTTACAATGTCGCAAGAAACCACAATAGAAGGAGCAAATGCAAGCAGGTGGATTCAAATTCCAATTGTAGGTATGTCTTTTCAAACCTCTACTTTGGCATCAGTTGTATTAATGGTTTACGTTGCACGTTACATGTCTAAAATTAAAGACAAACAAATTACGTTTAAAGAATCTATTTTACCACTTTGGCTTCCAGCATTTTTAGTCATTATGTTAATTCTACCGGCTAATTTTTCAACGGCTGCAATATTATTTTGTATGGTTGTTATGCTAACTTTTTTAGGAGGTTATCCACTTCGGTATTTAGCATTAATAATAGGTTCTGGTGTTGTAGCTCTTGTAATGTTTGTTCTTGTAGCCAAATCTTTCCCAGAACTAATGCCCAATAGAATTGATACTTGGATGAGCAGACTGGAAAGCTTTACAGATAAAGAAGATACGGAAGCAGATTATCAAATAGAGAAAGCCAAAATAGCCATTGCATCAGGCGGTATTCAAGGAGTTGGTCCAGGTAAAAGTATTCAAAAGAACTTTTTACCACAATCATCTTCAGATTTCATATTTGCAATAATAATAGAGGAATATGGATTGATTGGTGGCTTCCTAATAATGATTTTATATATGTGGCTGTTATTTAGAATAGTAATTGCTGCACATAAAGCAGATACAATTTTCGGAAAACTATTAGTATTAGGAGTTGGGTTGCCAATAGTTTTTCAAGCATTAATAAATATGGCAGTTGCAGTAGAATTATTTCCAGTTACAGGACAAACATTACCACTTATAAGTAGTGGCGGTACATCAATTTGGATGACCTGCTTGGCTATAGGAATTATTTTAAGTGTAAGTGCAAAAAGGGAAGAATTAAAAGAACAGGATTATAATGAAGATAATCCGTTAGAAGTTTTAGCTGAAACCATTTAATGAGCGCATATAGAATTATATTATCAGGTGGAGGAACAGGAGGACATATCTATCCAGCCATAGCGATAGCTAATGAATTGAAATCTCGTTTTCCTAAATCTGAATTTTTGTTTGTTGGTGCGAAAGACAGAATGGAAATGGAAAAAGTGCCTCAAGCAGGATATGAAATTGAAGGATTATGGATTTCAGGTATACAAAGAAAGTTAACGTTAAAAAATTTATTATTTCCTTTTAAGTTATTAAGTAGTTTAATCAAAGCAAAGAAAATTATAAAAAACTTCAAGCCAGATATGGCTATTGGTACTGGAGGTTTTGCTAGTGGTCCTTTGTTATATGTAGCAGCATCAAAAAGAATTCCAACGTTAATACAAGAACAAAATTCTTATGCTGGAATAACTAATAAGTTATTAGCAAAAAACGTAAATAAAATTTGTGTTGCTTATGATGATATGGAAAGATTTTTCCCAAAAGATAAAATTGTCAAAACTGGAAACCCAGTAAGGCAGGATTTGCTTGAAATAGAAAATAAGACTGTACAAGCAAAAGATTTTTTTAAACTAAAGCATGGAAAATATACACTTTTAGTTTTAGGAGGAAGTTTGGGAGCACGAAGAATTAATGACCTAATTGAAGATAAATTAGAGTTTTTAGAAACGCAGAACACACAAGTTATTTGGCAGTGTGGTAAACTATATTATCAAGATTATAAATTTTATAACGATTTGGAGTACGTACAGATTTATCCGTTTTTAAACAATATGGATTTAGCCTATGCAGCTGCAGATATCATTATTTCACGAGCTGGAGCTAGTTCAGTTTCAGAGTTATGTATAGTTGGGAAACCAGTCATTTTTATACCATCTCCTAATGTGGCAGAAGACCATCAAACAAAAAATGCTTTAGCCATTACAGAGAATGATGCAGCAATACTGATTAAAGAAAATGAATTGAATGTTGATTTTGAAAATAAATACTCACAACTTATTGCATCACAAGAAAAACAAAAAAAGTTAGGAGAGAATATAAAAAAATTAGCATTGGTAAATGCGACTAAACAAATAGTAGACGAGGTAGAAAAGCTATTAAATAAATGAATTTAGATAATATATATAACTTGTATTTTATTGGCATTGGAGGCATTGGCATGAGTGCTTTAGCGCGCTATTTTCATGCAAATGGAAAACATGTTGGCGGTTATGATAAAACTAAAACAGAAATAACGGATGATTTACAGGCTTTAGGAATTTCTATTCATTTTAATGACTCAGTTGAAGATATTGAAGAACGATTTTTACATACTTCAACTACTTTAATAGTTTATACGCCTGCAGTTCCTAGTAATCACAATGAGTTAACTTATTTTAGAAACAATGGTTTTGAAGTTTTAAAGCGTTCACAAGTATTAGGGAAAATTACAGAGAATACTTTTTGTATGGCTGTTGCAGGAACTCATGGTAAAACAACAACAACGAGTATACTTGGTCATTTATTAAGTGAGTGCAATGTTGAAGTTACTGCATTTCTAGGAGGAATATCAGAAAATTATAATTCAAATTTAATCTTAAAAGGAACAAAGGTTTCAGTAGTAGAAGCAGATGAGTTCGACAGGTCATTTTTGACGCTATCTCCAGATATTGCCTGTATTACTTCAATGGATTCTGATCATTTAGATATTTATGGAGAAGCTAGTTCATTGCAAGATTCTTTCATTGCTTTTTCTAAAAAACTCAAACCAAAAGGAAAACTATTTATAAGAAGTGGGCTTCCAATAAAAGCAATTACTTATGGTATAGAAGATGCTTCAGATTATTCAATTCAAAATATAAAAATACAAAACGGAACTTACGTGTTTGATGTAAAAACACCTAGTAACGTCATCGAAAATATTCAATTTAACCTGCCTGGTAGACATAATTTGTCAAATGCATTAATAGCTCTGGCGATGGCTGTAGAATATGGGTGCCCTCACCAACAGCTCGTCAGGGCTTTAGCATCTTACAAAGGGGTTAAACGTAGATTTACTTATCACATCAAAACAGAATCATTAGTATATATTGATGATTATGCGCATCATCCCCAAGAAATAAATGCTGTATTTCAAGCTTTAAAAGAAATGTATCCAAACAAAAGGATATTAGCAATTTTTCAACCGCATCTTTATAGTAGAACAAGAGATTTTGTTGACGATTTTGCCAAAAGTTTATCTCAATTTGATGAAATATTATTGTTAGATATATATCCAGCAAGAGAATTGCCAATTGTTGGTGTTACATCTAAATGGTTGTTAGATAAAATTAAAAACAGTAACAAACAATTAATAAGTAAAAATGAAAT
>JARRKS010000104.1:0-4672 GCA_037387865.1 Flavobacteriaceae bacterium | reverse complement strand
GAAAAGCTCTAACTGCAATAATATCTGCATATTGTGAAATGACTTGAGCTGCTTCTTTAATGTGCTCTGAAGTATTCATGTTCATAACAGTTCCATTCTCAAATTCTAAACTCCATGCATCGTTAACATTGAGAATCATAACGTTCATCCCTAAATTTTTTGCCGCCTTTTCTGTACTCAACCTAGTACGTAAGCTCGAGTTGAAGAATAGCATAACTAATGTTTTGTTTTTTCCTATTTCTGAATACCCAAAGGGATTCATTTTTAATAAAATAGCATCTTTAACAATTTCAGAAATGTTAGAAATGTCGTTTACGCCGGTGTATTTTTTCATGATAATTCTTGCTTTAAGGCTTCAAAAAATACATCTATATGTTTTTTCTGAACCGTTAGAGATGGTAATATTCTAATCAAATTTGGGTTTTTAGCACTTCCGGTAAATATCTTGTGTTTTGTTATTAAGTTTTTTCTTAATTCTGCAATTGGAAAATCAAATTCTAATCCAAGCATCAAACCTCTTCCTTTTACATTCTTAATTTTTGGAATTTCTTTTGCTTTATCCAAAAAATATGCTGAAACCACCTTTGCATTTTCTAATAAATTTTCATTTTTCAAAGTGTTTAAAACAGCTAATGAAGCTGCACATGCTAAATGATTCCCTCCAAAGGTTGTTCCTAAAAGCCCAAAAGTCGCCTTAATATTTGGATGGATTAAAATGCCACCAATTGGAAAGCCATTTCCCATGCCTTTTGCCATAGAAATAATATCTGGTGTTATGCCATGCTTTTGAAAAGCAAAGAAATCGCCCGTTCTTCCAAATCCACATTGAATTTCATCAGCAATCAATAATGTATTGTATTGTTTACATAGTTTTTCTATTCCTTGATAAAACTCGGTTGTGCTTTCATCCAATCCACCAATACCTTGAATAATTTCAACAATAACAGCGCAAGTTTCACTTTGCTTTAAAATGGATTCAACATTTTGTATATCACCAAATTCCACAAAATCAACTTCCTGTTGTGCATTTAATGGTGCTACAATTTTGGAATTATCAGTAGCTACAACTGCTGCTGAAGTACGTCCGTGAAAGGAGTTTTTAAATGCTAAAATTTTCTTCTTTCCATTATGGAATGACGCTAATTTTAATGCATTTTCATTAGCCTCTGCTCCAGAATTACATAAAAATAGCTGGTAATCTTTACATCCAGAAAGTGCTTCAAGTTTATCTGCAAGTTGCTCCTGTAAGGGGTTCTGAATGGAGTTACTATAAAATCCTAATTTACTAACTTGATTGGTAATTGCTTCAACATATTTTGGATGCGAATGTCCAATAGAAATAACAGCATGACCACCATACAAATCCAAATATTCAATATTGTTTTCATCATATACGTAGACATCTTTCGCTTTTATGGGCGAAATATCAAACAAAGGATACACATTAAACAAACTCATATCTGTTCCTTTTTAATGTTACTTATTTTATTGAAAGAAGCCACCATACCTTGAATTAAAGAAGAACTCAATCCTTTATGTTCCATTTCATTAAGTCCTTCAATAGTGCAACCTTTTGGTGTGGTAACTTTATCAATTTCTTCTTCAGGGTGATTGCCGTTTGTAATTAGTAAATTGGCTGCACCTTCACTTGTATACATGGCCAATTCTTGGGCTTCTTTAGAGTCAAATCCAAGCTGAATAGCAGCCTGTGTAGTTGCTCTAATTAATCGCATCCAAAAAGCTATTCCGCTTGCACAAACTACTGTTGCCGCTTGCATTTGAGATTCTGGAATGGATAAAGAATGCCCTAATCTATTGAAAATGGCTTCTGCAATTTTTATGCGCTTTGCGCCTTGTTCGTTACTACACAAACATGTCATAGACTTTCCAACTGCAATAGCTGTATTTGGCATAGATCTGATAATGAACTTATCACTTCCAACTTGGTCCTCAATTTTAGAAATTGTGTAGCCAGTTATGGTTGAAATAAGCACGTGTTTTTCAGTTAAGAAAGGTGCAACATCTTTAAGTATTTTTTCAAAATGCGCTGGTTGTACTGCAAATATTAAAATATCTGACTGCTGAACTGCCAGTACGTTATCTGTAGTTACTGTTACATTTTTGTACCCTTCAAATTCAGAAAGCGCGTTTAAATGTCTTCTGGTTAAATACAACGTTGTAATGGCATTGTTGGTAATCAACCCTTTAGCTATTGAGCGTCCTAAATTTCCTGTTCCTATTATGGCTATTTTCATGATTTCGGTTTTAAAAAAAGTTAGCTTTTAATTGTAATCCTTCTGCTTCTTGAAAACCAAACATTAAATTCATATTCTGAATGGCTTGACCGGAAGCACCTTTTAGAAGATTATCTATAATGCTTGTGATTAATATTTTGTTGTTGTGTTTATGTAAATGAATGAGACATTTGTTTGTATTTACAACTTGTTTTAAATGCAATTGTTCATCCGATACAAATGTAAATGCAGCATCTTTATAATACTCTTTGTATAGATTTTTAGCTTCTTCAAAAGAGTCTTCAAACTTCGTATATGCTGTTGCGAAAATACCTCTGGAGAAATTCCCTCTATTTGGCATAAAATTAATTTCAGAATCAAAATCCTTTTGCAATTGTTTTACCGACTGATTGATTTCTCCAAGATGTTGATGTGTAAAAGGTTTGTAGTACGAAAAATTATTGTCTCGCCATGTAAAATGTGTCGTTTCCGACAAAGATGTTCCTGCACCAGTGGAGCCAGTAACAGCATTTACATGTACATCATCTACAATTAAATTTGCATTGGCCAATGGCAATAATGCCAATTGAATGGCTGTAGCAAAACAACCTGGATTTGCTATATAATTAGCTTTTTTAATAGCTTCTCTTTGCAATTCTGGCAAACCATACACAAATGTTTTATTTTGAAAAATCATATCTGCATCCAATCTAAAATCATTACTTAAATCAATTATTTTGGTTTTATCTGAAAATTTATTCTTTTCTAAAAATACTTTAGAATTTCCGTGCCCTAAACATAAAAACAGCACATCAATTTCTGGATTGGTCTCATTTGAAAACACCAAATCTGTTGAACCAATTAAATCCTGATGTACTTTAGAAACTTTATTTCCAGCATTTGATGTGCTGAACACAAAATTGATTTCAACTTTAGAATGATTTAATAACAACCTTATGAGTTCACCTGCTGTATAACCAGCGCCGCCAATAATACCAACTTGAATCATAATTCTGAATTTACTTGATGATAAATTTTATTCTGATTGCCTAGAATTTTTATAAATCCTTTGGCTTCATCTGCTGTCCAGTCTTTGTTCATCTCTCCGTAACTTCCAAACTTTGCATTCATTAAATCGTGATCTGAAACAATTCCATCAAGAGAGAAATGATATGGCTTTAAAGTCACCATAACATCTCCAGAAACTTTGTCCTGACTACTTTCTAAAAATGCTTCAATATTTCTCATAACTGGATCTAAATATTGTCCTTCGTGTAAATGCATTCCATAGAAGCTAGATAAGTATTCCTTATGTTGTAACTGCCATTTTGTTAAGGTATGTTTTTCTAACAAATGATGCGCCTTAATAGTAATAAGGGCGGCGGCAGCCTCAAAACCAACACGTCCTTTGATTCCAACAATTGTGTCACCAACATGAATATCTCTACCAATGGCGTATGCTGAAGCCAAATTATTTAGGACTTCAATATTAACTTCAGGTGTGTTTTCAATACCATTTATTGCAACCAATTCACCTTTTAAAAAAGTTAAGGTTACTTTTTCTGGTTCAGCATGTTTTAATTGAGATGGATAGGCCAAATCTGGTAAAGGTTTTTCTGAAGTTAGCGTTTCCTCGCCTCCAACACTTGTTCCCCATAGTCCTTTATTAATAGAGTACTTGGCTTTATCCCAAGATAAATCAATATCATTAGTCTTTAAATAATCTATTTCTTCTTGTCTGGATAATTTGTTATCTCTTATTGGAGTTATGATTTCTATTTCGGGCGCTAAGGTTTGAAAAATCATATCAAAACGTACTTGGTCATTTCCAGCGCCAGTACTTCCATGTGCAATATATTTGGCATTTATACTTTTGGCATATTCAATAATCTCGATAGCTTGAATAATTCTTTCAGCACTAACTGATAAAGGATATGTATTGTTTTTAAGCACATTACCGAAGACTAAATACTTTATTACTTTATTATAATACGATGAAATTGCATCTATATTCCTGTAGGTTGAAACACCCATTTTATAAGCGTTAGCTTCCATAGTTTTAATTTCTTCTGTTGTAAATCCTCCTGTATTTACACTTACTGCATGTACATCATAACCTGCTTTAGATAAACTCACAGCACAATACGATGTATCTAAACCTCCACTATATGCAATTACTAATTTTTTCATCTCTTATTCTTTTTTAAAAACATAGTCTCTTTAATATGCTTCAACCTTTGAAACACCTTTGGTTTAACTTGTGTTTTATTAATATTTTCTTGTTTGTCTGGATCATACAACATGCCAGTACATAAACACATTTTTTGTTCAGTACGTTGAAGTACATCATAATTTTTACATGTTTGACAACCATTCCAGAATGATTGGTCATCTGTTAATTCAGAAAACGTGACAGGTTTGTATCCTAAATCACTATT
>JARRKS010000103.1:0-6894 GCA_037387865.1 Flavobacteriaceae bacterium | reverse complement strand
AGTGTATTCTGATCCAGATAAGATGGAAAAACTAATGAATCGTCAGGCTGAACTCCAGGATCAAATTGATGCTGCCAATGCTTGGGAATTGGACACCAAGCTAGAAATTGCAATGGATGCTCTTCGAACTCCTGAAGGTGATAAGAAAATAGGTGTTTTATCTGGAGGTGAACGTCGTCGCGTTGCTTTATGCCGTTTATTATTGCAAGAACCTGACGTTTTACTTTTAGATGAGCCATCCAACCATTTAGATGCTGAATCTGTACATTGGTTAGAACATCATTTAGCGCAATACAAAGGAACTGTAATTGCAGTAACTCATGATAGATACTTTTTAGATAATGTAGCTGGTTGGATTTTAGAGTTGGATAGAGGTGAAGGCATTCCATGGAAAGGAAACTATTCGTCATGGTTGGATCAAAAATCTAAACGTATGGCACAAGAGGGCAAAACGGCTTCTAAACGTCAAAAAACTTTAGAACGTGAGTTAGAATGGGTTCGTCAAGGTGCCAAAGGCAGGCAAACCAAGCAAAAAGCACGTTTAAAGAATTATGATAAATTGATGAGCCAAGATCAAAAACAATTGGATGAAAAACTTGAAATCTACATACCAAATGGACCAAGACTTGGTACAAATGTTATTGAAGCTATTGGTGTGAGTAAAGCTTATGGCGATAAGTTACTCTATGAAGATTTAAACTTTAATCTTCCACAAGCTGGAATAGTTGGTGTTATTGGACCAAATGGCGCTGGAAAGACTACTATTTTTAAAATGATTATGGGAGAAGAAACACCAGACAAAGGTGAGTTTAAAGTTGGAGACACTGCAAAATTGGCCTATGTAGATCAGAAGCACTCCAATATAGATCCTGAAAAATCCATATGGCAAAATTTTAGTGATGAACAAGAGTTGATTATGATGGGTGGAAGGCAAGTAAATTCCAGAGCTTATTTAAGTCGATTTAATTTTTCTGGTAGCGAACAAAACAAACAAGTCAAACTACTTTCTGGTGGAGAACGTAACAGGCTTCATTTAGCAATGACTCTTAAGGAAGAAGGTAATGTATTACTTTTAGATGAGCCAACTAACGATCTTGATGTTAATACTTTACGCGCATTAGAAGAAGGATTGGAAAACTTTGCAGGCTGTGCAGTTGTTATTAGTCATGACCGTTGGTTTTTAGATAGAATCTGTACACATATTCTTGCTTTTGAAGGTGATAGTCAAGTGTATTTCTTTGAAGGAAGTTTTAGTGATTACGAAGAAAATAAAAAGAAACGTCTTGGAGGTGATATTATGCCAAAACGAATTAAATATAAAAAGTTAGTTAGGTAAAGTCAGTTTTACTTATTGTTGTTATCATATAGATGACCTTCTGTGAAATCTCTATATCCTTGTCAAACTCAAAAGCCAATAAATTAGTTGAAGAAATTAGAGAAAATAAACTATGAAACATAGCAGGCTTTGTTTGGGTTATTAATCATTCAAATATAATATTTTTCCTATAAATATTTTAAAAATAATTACTTAATGATACCAATCTAATTGAATAACTTTTATATCGCTGTTATTTTCATTTACTATTGACTTGAATTTTGCAACATCACTCAATCCTCCTTGACCTCTGTAATGATAAGGGAACACTTTTTTAGGTTTAAAATCCAATACAGCGCTTGCAGCACTATCAACTGTCATGGTGTAAGGTAAATTCATACATACAAAAGCCATGTCTATATCTTTTAGTTGTCTCATTTCTGGTATGTCTTCTGTATCTCCAGAAATATAAATTTGTTTTCCGTTTAGGGTAAGTATATAACCATTTCCTCTGCCTTTTGGGTGTCTTGATGTTTCATCTTCTGGCAGATTATACATTGGTATGGCTTCAACATCCAAATCTATTTTTGACGTTTTGAAATTTCTACTCAATCCATTAAAAATTACCGTAAAGTTTTTCTTGAGTTCTTCAGGAATTTGTTCTTCAACTGCTTTAGGACCAATGATAATAGTTGAAGGTGTAGCTATTTGTCGTAATGTCTCAACATTTAAATGATCACCATGAATATCAGTAACTATAGCAAAAGTAGGTGACCTAAAACCTTCAAAAGCTTCCTTACCACCAATAGGGTCAATATAAATGGCTGTTTCATTGTACTCTAAAACCATAGTGGCATGACTTACTGCAGTAATGCTTTTTATCTAGTTTGCAATTAAAAAGCAATAGAAAAACTAAAAAAAGAATATAAATTTTGATTTGCATAGAATATTGAGTTTAAGTATTAAAGATACTACACAAAAGTCAAAATCAAAAAGTGTAACAAAATATAAATTCTATACACTTATATTTTGAGCAATATAAATTTTTAAAATCATATTTTTTAACGAAATTGCTTATCCTTAAAATTGTTCAACTTAAAAATTCAATACATATGTCTGATGATTTTGATTTATTAGAAACCAATTCTAATGAAAAACAAGAAAAAGTAGATGTTAATTGGGGGAAAGCCATTGACACTATGAAGTCTAAATTAGCACAAGAAGATGATCCTGAAGTACGACAAAAAATTCTTAATGCAACATTGGATGATGTTGTTACCATGGCTGAAAAAGATAGAACTTCTTTGCTTGATGCTATTAAGGACTTAACCGATTATCAAGATGAAGTAGGGATTATTTTTGAAGATTTTTCTAGTTTAAATGCTGATGAGCAAAAAATCATTGACAATGCCATAAAACGATTAGAGCGTGCAAAAGTTGAATTGGAAGATGCTGAATCTAAACCAGACACATGGTGGAATAATCTTTGGGGACGAAAAAGTAAAATTGCAAAGGCTGCCGATGAACTTAAGGCGGCTCAAAAATCGCGTGATGAAGCTGATAATAAGGCAAAGGCAATGTTTCAACAGCGTATTGAAAATGCAGATGTGCAAACACTTTTAAACGAACTGTCTTTTAAAAGTCAAGCTGCTGTAAAACGCTTAAAAGATAGAGAGATAGAAATTAAAGAAGTTGAAGACAAGTTACAAGTTGCTATTGTAGAAGCTACAAAAAATCATACAAAAGCGTTAGAGAAAAAGAAAGAAGTTGAAGATAAACTCGAGGAACAATACGCCCTTCTTAAGCAAGCGCGTCAGGCTCTTGAAGAGATAGTTGATAAACAATCTGCCGAATATGCTGAAGCCATCGGTAAGGTAACCACTTTAGAACAAAAGGTAGAAGAGTTGGAAGGATTAAAAAATGCCTATACAACTTTGGCTGCAAGTAAAGACAGTTTTGTTCACAAACATAATTTAACTATTAAAGTTTTGACCTCATTGCGAAGCAACCTTCAAACGCATCGTGCTAAATTAAAGAGTGATACAGAAGAACGTCTTAAATATTATGATGGTTATGTTGTGGCACTTAAGGCAAGAACAGACCAAGAGTTTGCTGCTATTTTAGAACATCTTGGTGTAAAAACTGATGAACACATTGGTGAAACGTTGGCATCTATGCATACTGCAAGTGCAAAAGCACGTCAGGAAATGATGGATAATATTCCAGTTCATGAAAAAGTGATGCAAGGTGTTTACAGCAGTTATGCAGAAGCTTTACAGGAAATACGAGGAAAAGATGCGGAAATCCAGAAGAATTTTGCAGAGCGATATGGTATCGATATGAAAGAAATTTTTGAAGATTATTATAAAGCAGATGCCAATAAACCATCTAATGACGATTCTGGTGGAGTAGGAAATGGTAAAGCCAGCCCTGAACCAGAAGAAGATTTATTGTCTTAAAACACTTGTACTATATAATAAACTATTCATTTTAATTCTTAATGATTGCTACTCCTCTTGATTCAGCACAACTAGATTCAAAAGAGCATTATGTCTTTTACCATAAAATGGTAGATTTTGCCTTTAAAGAACTTGTAGTAAGTGTGCAGAGAGAAGATTTGTGTAATAAGCAAGAAGTGACCTTTTTCAAACAGTATTGTGATTTGTTAATGTATTCTATTGAAGCAATGCGGATAAAGTATATGTTTGATGAAGAGGAAAATATGAAGATTGATCTTACGGAGTCAGGTTTTCCTAATTATTTAGAGTTTAGGTATTTGTTCAATGATTTGTCATTACGAGAAGATTATATTAATAAACTTACAGATATAGAGGTATTAAAAGAAGAATTTTTAGATACGCTATTACACAAAAAGCAGCCTATAAAAAATGCCCGATTATTTCAGGCGGCATCAATAGTTTATTATACTTCTGTAAAACAACAATTTATTTATAATAGGTTTGTACAAGGAAAAATCATAGAAGCACCAAAAGAAATTTCGTCAAAATACATGACCAGTTGGAGTTTTTTTGATGTATCACACAACCGGCCATTTATTTGTTTTATGTATTTTGACTATGACGGAAAAAATCCACATACTGAAAAAGAAAGGATTTATGAAGTATTGAAGCAAACAGCTGATCGAGAAATGGATTTAGATGCAATGGCTTATGGAATAGATAGAAAGTTACCAAATGTTTTGCCAAGACATATAAAGCGTATAGATTTTGGCCCGTTACACAATGTCTTTGCAAAAGATGAAAATGAAATAACTCACGCAATTCTGGAAAGTATTGGTAAAAAAGAAATTTCACCAGAATCATTTGCTTTTTCATTAAAGATAGATGAGGTTTTTTCAGGAAGTCAGTTCACTGAAGGTAGTTTTTTTAGCAAGCAAACACTTCAAAAATGGAGTGATGTGTTAAAACAAAACTATGTGTTTGCACCACATAGAATTATCCAATTGCTATATAATAAAACATCAGATGTGATGAATAAACTGGCTAAACCTCCAATTCAAGTAGCTAATTTAAAAATTAAATAAAGCTTAAATTAAATGGAACACAACTCAACCTTTCCTATAAAACAAACCGAACTCGATATGCTTCGTGAAGAAGCTACCTCATATTTAAAAAGTATACAATGGGAGCAAGGACAACGTGCCAAAAATAAAGATAAAGAATCCAAAGACGAATCTATCTTACTGTACTTGTCTCGAGCAAATAATGGTTCAAATACAATAGAGACAACATCGGTTTCAAAAACGATTTTGGCTTTAAAAAAACGATTATTACCAGAATCTGTTGCCATTCCGTTAAATCTAAATCAGACATTATATGCTGTTCAAGAAGGAATAACATTGGGTATTTGGATTAAAGACAGCTACTATGATGCATCTGGATTATCAAGCTTAAGTGAACGCAAATCTGTATTAGATAATTCTGGAAAGCGAGAGTACGAAAGCAAAATGCAAACAGCAACGGCGTTTATGTTATTTTCTACTGCCTATAATATTTTGCACAATTTAAAAACTGTAGCATCAGACGATTTAAGTGTGATGAAACAAAAATTTGCAGGTATTCCAGAGGTGTCATTAATGTCGCCTTTAAAAGGCATATCATGTGCTTTATTCTATTACGATAAATATTTAGGTCATCCAGATATTATTAAATCAGATAAGGATGTTGTTGATTTTACAGTAGTGTATTTTGAAGCTTTAATTGATGAAATTCAGCTGCGAAAAAGTACTTTAGAGTATCAGGAAACTATTTTAGATAGAACCTATAAGCTTGAAAAATCTGAATTTGCTATTTCTGGTTGGGAAAATGTATTTACTGGTACAGCAAAAAGTATAGAGTTTAATAAAATACAGTTTGAGCAAATTGTCGGTAACAGAGATGCAAAGCATTTTGCACGACGTTTAACCGAGCGTATGTTGAGCTATGATTTTATAGCCAAGAAGAATCCATTTCAGGAGCTTGGTGGTTTTATGCCTGTTTTCATGGGTTACGGAATTCCTGGTACAGGAAAAAGTATGTTGATTGCTGCCATAGCTACAAGACTTAAAGAGCATTGTGATAATTTGGACTTACCATTTTTATTTCATCCAATGCCTGATACTTTGATTAGTACATTTCAAGGTGGTTCTGCCGAAAAAATGGTAGAATGGATGAAACCTTTACAAGATCCTTCAAGACTTATCTTCGCTCCAATAGATGATGCCGAAAATAATTTACAAGAGCGAACAGTACAAGGTGTTTCTGCTGGCGTAAAGGAAGTTATCGGTGTCTTTTTAAGATATACTGAAGGTGCTTATGCCATTAACTACGGAAACAGTTCAATAGGCTTGTTTACTAATCTTCCGGAAATGTTAGATAAAGCTGTAATTTCTCGGGTACAAGGGAGATTTAAGATTGATGGAGCTCGAACTGAACATGACTTTTTAGATCAAGATTATATCTGGTGGAAAAAGTTTGAAAAGACTATGCCAAGCTTTGTGAATATGAATGATCCTGAAGCTTACAAATATTTAGGTGATCAAGGATTGGCTAAAAATATGGGCGACATTTTAAAAGCGATTGAAAAACCTTCAGAAGAACGTGTTCTTGAAACATTTGAAAAGGTAGAAAAACATCATCGAGACGAAGACCATATGTTTTATGCAACTTTGTATAAAGAGATTCAGAAGATATTCCCATTCTTTTCGTCTCGTGATGTTCGTAATATTCAAAGTGCCATTTCGTTACGCCTAACCGATTTTGACCTAGAAGAAGATTGGTTTGAAAATCCTGAAATCTATTTCAAAAAGGATTACGAAACCAAATTCAATATGCTTCAGGAATTGATGAAAGCCAATATGAAAGGCTTGAATTTTTCAGACATCAGAAAGCAGGAGGTCATACGATATTTAGACAATGTGGCAACCATTGCAGATACCGACTTTAAACGAAAAGTGGATGCCAGAATTGATCAACTTAAAGTAGAAACTGAAGCAAGAGAAAAATTTGAAAATTAAGAATGATGTCAAAATTCAAGTATTCGTTAACCATTTTAAATTCTTCTGTTGTCACAGGATATAT
>JARRKS010000102.1:0-4712 GCA_037387865.1 Flavobacteriaceae bacterium | reverse complement strand
ACCATATAATAGTAATATGTCTGTTGTAAAAATTGAAGATTAAGAAATAAAGAATAATATAATTTTTATCAATATCACTTCTATCTCCATCTTGCAGTGTTGCAGCCCAATATAACCCTGCATAAGCAACTCTATAACAATCTGTTGGACTGCCATCTTGATGCGGAGGCAACAATAGTTCTGCACTACTTGAACTAAACGTAGATGCATCACCATCTATATCGATATATTGCATATCAATATCCTGGTTGTCTCTGTTAAGGTCATTAAAAGGCTGATTATCTTGGCCAAGAATAGCGTTACCAATAACCAACATACTTCCTCTTACATCTACTTTTTCCCTAATTGCAAATGGATCATATGTTTGTGAATTACCGCTAAAACTTAACGATAACAAAAACAAAACGATTAGTACTTTATAAAAAGTAGGCTTTTTCATGGCATTGTATTTATATTTTCTTTCAATTTGGGACATTGATAAAAATTATATTATTCTTTATTCTTAATCTTCAATTTTTACAACAGACATATTACTATTATATGGTTTTGAGCCTTTTGATTGTAATGTTTGATTAACACTATCTAAAGAATCAGATTTTTTATAATAGATATAATATTTACTGGTGTTCACATCAAAGAAGAAATCAATATTTGATTCTCCTGCAGCTACAGCTTTTCTTAAAAATTCGTCTCTTTTTTCTACATCAGTATGCACTGCAACAACTACATAATATCCTTTCTCTGCATTAGTTACACCTTTTAAAATCTGGATGTTTTCTATCACTTCTCCTGAATCAAAATTTTCTGGTTTAAGTGGTGTATCACTTATTGGTGTACTTTGTTTAATGTAATTTAATACTGCTCTATCTTTTTGATACCTGTCTTGTTCGTTATTATAAGCAGCTCTGCTAATTCTTCTTTTTCTTTCTACTTCTGTTGCTACTTCTATAGTTTCCAAACTAGTTGTTAAATTAGTTCTTGTATTAATAGCTTCAGATTGTATAGATTTAAGTTCTTGTATTTTTATTAAATAAAATTTATTAGTAGCATCATTTTCAGGTATTTCCTTAAGTCTTGCATCATATAATCTTTCTAATTCAGAAATCTGTGACTCTTGTGAGTTTATAAGATTATCTAAATCTGATTGTATTGCAGCAATAATTCTATTTTCTGCAGAAATGCTCTTGAATGGTTTAGGTTCCAAGAAAATTCCTTGTTCACTTAAATCATTTTCTTTTTTTAGATCATCAAGATCTTGTTGTTTGACATCAACTTTTTCTTGCAATCTTATCAATAATTGTTGTTGTTCTATTTTAGAATTTTCGGTTAGTTCTATTAAATCATTCATGGATTGAGCATTCTCATCTCCTGGAGCAGACAATACTATTTCATCCATTTCTTCTGTTCTTATGCGTGCTTCTTCTTCGGCTTTCAATCTTGCTTCTTCAGCAAGCCTTTCCTCTTCAGCTAATTTTTCTTGAGCCTCTTGTTCTTCTTTAATACGAGCTTCTTCAGCCAATCTCTCCTGTTCTTGTAGTTCAACCTTAACACGCTCTTCTTCTGCTAATCTTTCTTGTTCTTCCTGTTCTGCAATTAATCTAGCTTCCTCTTCTTCTTTAAGTCTAGTTTCTTCAGCTAATTTTTCTTGAGTCTCATCAGCAAGTTCTGCATTAACCTGATTCTCTTCAGTAATATTAGAATCTTCATTTTCTTCTATTACATCAGGAATTATTGCTGGAGTGTCTAATTCTACATCATTAGCTTCCACTGGATTAGTATTGCTTTCTGGTCTTGGTTTTCTTTGTGGTGCCTGACTAGCTAAAACACGTCTTGATTTTCTAGATGATGTAAAAAGCGCTTGCTCTTCATTGTTGTCTAAATAACTACGTCTTTCTGTCTTTTTAAATCTATAAGCAATAGTAAACTCATGAGAATTTCCTAAATCTGATAAGTCTCCTACCGCATTTTCGTAATTATATTCAATAGCTATTTCTTTGGTAATATTCAATCCGATACCAGCAGACATTCCATATAGCGTATTATAACCTGCTTGCGCCCAAATTCCTTTAGGAACTGATACCATTGCCACTCCAGAAAAAACTGTTTTGTCCTTCTTGAATTCTGAACGTACTAGTGTAGAAAATTTACTTTGATCAAAGAAGCCCCTAGTATTCATATAACCTGTATACATAATATGACCCTGAATACTTTGTTCTGGGTTATCTTCTATGATTTCAGATGTTTTTATATTGTATGCGACTGCATTATTTACAGATAAACCAAAATCGAAAAATTCTGTTCCATAATTGATTCCTGGATTTACCGTAAAAATAAAATTAGAAGGAATATTGTCTAAAGATGGATCTGGGAAATTGGTTACAACATTACCATCATTAAGACCACTTTTGTAAAACCCTAGGTTCATACCAAAAGTTAAATCACTATCATTATTTAATGTAACATTGTAAGCAAAATTTAAAACACCTCCAAAGGTTGTTAGTACACCATAATTTTGTTGAAATAAACTTATTCCAGCTCCAATATTTTCTCTAACCTTTCCTGAATAACTAAATAAGTATGTCTGTGGAGCATCATCAAATTGCACCCATTGTCTTTTGTTAGTAAAACTTACGTATCTATATTCTTCCTTCACGAAACTAAAGGTAGGATTGACAACGAACCTGTTGAATTTTAAAGAATTTCTAACAGGCAATTCTAAAGCAACAACACCATCTTCTTGAGAGGAAAGTTGGTGGGCGCTAAAAAATAATATTAATGTCATATATAGTAGAGTTTTATTCATACTATTTAATTACTGTTATAGATCCTTTTTTTGTACTATTGTTTCCTGTTTTTATTATGTAATAATAAACTGGATTTATGCTTTTAAAATCCAATTGATTTTGAGGCCAATTATTCAAATAATTGTTTGTTTGTAAAACTGTTTCTCCTTGAGAACTTATGATGAGAACTTCTGTATTTGTTCCACTTACATACTCTTGAGGAATCACCCATGTATCATTAATACCATCTCCATTAGGGCTTACAACATTTGGGATATTTGCAACATCTGGAAACGGTTCTGTAATATTAAAAATAAACTCATCAGAAGACTGACAACCAGAGGTTTGAGTAATAATCACTTTATAGTTTCCAGTTTGAGTAGCCACATAGCTATTGCTTGTAGCTCCAGAGATAATTGAATCATTTCTATACCATTCAAATACTGGGTTTATTGCATCTGTAGTTACAGTAGCTGTAAGCGTCTCTCCTTCATCCAAAGTATTGTGTTCTGGAACATCTATACTACTTGTAAAACCAACATTGTTAAGTTCTATTGATGCGCTTTCCATACAACTACCCAAATCAATTTCAACTTCATAAAAGCCAGATTCATTTGTAACATACATTTGTTCTGTTGCTCCAGAAATTTCTTCACTATCCTTAAACCACTTATAGCTATTACCAGAAATAGCACTTAATGTTGTTGGACCATTAGCAGAGCAAAATGGGTTACCAAGACTTGAACTTATACTTGTTGATATACCTGAACCTGATTGATCCACATCTACACGATTAGAATAAGAGTTTGATGTACAAGAACCATAATTGGTCTCTACAAAATAGGTGCCTGGTTCACTCACTTCTAAAGTCTCACCCGATGCTATAAAAACAGATGTAGTCTCGCTTGTTTCTTTATACCAATTGAAAGTTAAAGAAGGATATTGTAAAGGTGAATTATTTGAAGGCGCTCCTGGATTATCAATAGTAAGTACATAGCTTCCTCCAGCACAATAAATTGCCGTAGAAATTAAATTATTGATAGTAAATGGTTCATCTTGATATTTAAAATATGCTGCAAAAGCATCTGAACCAGTACTTGTTGCTACAGGACTTGTGCTTTTAATCCTCAATTTATAGGCTTCTCCAGCAATTGTGTTTGGAAAAGAAAAATTTAAGGTTGCAGGTGAGGTTGTTACACTTCCAGCAGCTGATGTGTAAATTATAGTAGCACTAGAGAAACTGCCTGTTTCATCTGAAAGTTCTATTATAAATTGATTGCTAGGCGTTAAATCTGTTTCAGGAGAAAACGTGAATGTTACATTATAGGTATTAAATGAATCACTAGCACATGCCTGACTAAAACCTAAATTAGGTTTGCTAATCACTATTTGAGCATTTAATGTTTTAAAAAACGTAAAAACAAAAAATAAAGTTAGATATGTGGTTAAGTTCTTCATTTGACTGCATTTTCTTTTGGGGTGAAAATATCTCTAGAAACTGTTTACTCTCTTATATTGGCAATTTAGTTTCTTGTCGCTATAATTCCATTGATTCGTAATCTAAAGTCAGGACGTCTCAAATCATCTATTTTGATAAACGTTTCAGTGTTAGAACTTTTAGAATACACATTGTAAAATGCATTATTTCCATACCAATCTTCAAGATCCTCATTATTAGAATTGTTTTCTAAAAATATGTTCCCATTACAATTGTTGAAATACATTGAAGTAAACTTAATCTTCTCTAAATTCTTTTGATTTAAAGTGATTTTGTCTTCAAATATTACTGCAGGATTAAAACCTGAAATAACACTTTTATTCATATCAAGTGACGTATTATATCCAACATATACTGCTTCATTGATTAAACCAGAATCTATATCAGCCTTTAAATTATCACTATCGTTCAATAAGGTTAAATTTTTTGCA
>JARRKS010000101.1:0-4735 GCA_037387865.1 Flavobacteriaceae bacterium | reverse complement strand
TGAGTCTCAGGGTTTATTAACTCTTAGTATGGATGCCATCTGGGAGATTGATGTTTTTGGCCGTGTTCGCAGACAAGTAGAATCCGAGCAGGCATTATTTGAAGCATCAATTGAAGAGTACCGGGATGTACTGGTTACACTGTTTGCAGAAGTAGCATTAAATTATATTGATGTAAGAGCTTACCAGCAACGAATTCTAAATGCAAGTAAAAATGTTGAAACACAGGAGGCAAGCTTACAGTTAGCAATCGATCGTTACAAAGCCGGACTTACATCCAAGCTGGATGTAGCTCAGGCTCGCTATAATTTGGCTGCAACAAAATCTGTTATACCCACACTAGAAATTGGATTAAACTACGCAATAAATCGTCTCGAATTATTAATTGATGTAAAATCAGATAGCCTGAGAGCAATTCTAATGGAAACAGGAGCGATTCCATTACCGGAAGAATTAATTGAAACCGGAATTCCTGCAGATGTATTAAGGCAACGTCCTGATATTCGATCTGCAGAAAGGGTGCTTGCTTCACGCACAGCAGATATAGGAGTTGCAACGGCTGATCTTTACCCAACCTTTTCTATTTCCGGGTTCTTTGGTTTGAGCTCAAGATCTGCTACAAATTTATTTGATGCTTCAAGCTTCACCTGGGGATTTGCACTTCCATTTAACTGGGCTGTATTTGACCGTGGCAGAATATTTAGCAACATTACAGTTTATGAAGAAAGAGCAAGACAATCTTTACTTCACTATTACAATACTATAAATAAAGCTTTCGAAGAAGTTGATAATGCAATAGATTCCTACAATAAGTATACAGTCAGAACTGAGTATTTGAAGGAAGGAGTTGAAGCAAATGTTGAAGCCGTTGAACTAGTTACAATCCAATATGATAAAGGTCTTACCGATTTTCAGAATGTTCTTGACACACAACGTTCACTATTCCAGCAGCAGGATGAATTGCTGCAAAGCGAAACGCAAGTTGTTGTTGATTTAGTTGCTCTTTATAAAGCGTTAGGTGGGGGATGGGATTCGCAAGTAGACAGTACTTCCGTACCTGCAGAAGGATTCTAATTTACTGATTTTTCTGTCCTAGATATTTACTAACAAGTGCAGCAATAATAATAGCAACATACATCTGTCCGGCAACGCTTATAAAATTTGAAAGAGATTTTGCTACTGGTGTTAGTGGAGCGATATCTCCATAACCAAGAGTTGTTAGGGTTACAAATCCAAAATAAATGTAGTTGCTTGTATAAACAACCGATGGATCCATCTGATCAGATAAGTGTGCAAAACTGTAAGCGGTTGGATCGATTGCACAAATAAGAGCAATTAAGATTGAAAATGCCAACCCCAGCATTAAATACCCGTTTATTGATTCCATGATTACATGAGGAGTAACTTTTTTTGCCTGGGCTATTTGACGGATGAACAGTAAAACAATCAATATGAAAAAGCAAATATTTATTATAAGAGAAAGTTTATTTAAAATTGGTAAGTCAAAAACATCAGAGATCCATTCGATGATTATTACAATTACAGCCACTTTAAAAATCCTGGAACGATACATACTAAGTGCCAATGCTGCAAGTAAAAAAATTAATGTGAAGCTAATATTGTATAAAAATTTATGAGCTTGAATAGGGAAAAAGGGGATGATAAATATTATAAAAATCACGAACAGCAATAAAACCGAGCTGCTTGCTGTTAAATATCTTTTGGAAACGTTTGAAAATATATTCACTTAATAATTTCTAATTATTTACAATAAAGTAAAAACACTGTAACAAACCGCCAAATCTTCAAATAGATTTTCATTCTTTCTTGTCTTCAGATTTTTCACTTGTTGAATTAAACCCTGATTTTAAATGTAAATCTCTTTGAGGGAAAGGAATTTCAATATTCTTTTCCTTGAAAGCTTTATCAATTGCTACACGGATGTCACTCCTGATCTCAACCCAGGATGCAAAGTCAGAAGTCCAACACCGTAATTCAAAGTTAAGAGAACTATCTCCAAAATCGTCAAATAATACATATGGTGACGGATACTCAATGATCTTTTCATTTTGTTTAGCACATTCTAATAAAGATTCCATTACCAGATTAACATCACTTCCATATGCCACTCCAACTTTTATTTCGATCCTTCTTCTCTGGTCAGACAGTGTCCAGTTTATAAGTTTATTTGAAATCAAATTACCATTTGGAACAATTACTTCCGCACCATCCCAGGTTTTAACTGTACTAGAACGAATACCAATATGTGTTACTCTGCCTGAGAGCTCTTCTACCTGTACTGCATCGCCAATTTGAATCGGGCGCTCGAAAATTAAAATCAACCCTGAAATAAAATTGTTAACAATATTCTGTAAGCCGAATCCAATACCAACTCCAAGAGCGCCAGCCAGCAAAGCAAAACTGTTCAAGTCTATGCCCGCGCCCATAATTGCTACAATTATTCCAAACCCGATTATTATGTATGAAGTCATTATTGAAATAGCGCCAGGAACTCCACGCGGCAGGTTCAATCTTGGAAGAACATCACCTTCCAAAATAAATCTTACAAACCGTGCTATTGTTATAGCTAACCAAATAGAAATGATAAACACAATAACACTACCTAGCGTAATAGAAAAACTACCGATTGACCATTGATGAGCAAGTGTTTCTTCCAGCCAATCAAATACAATTTTTCTTACTCCCAGATTATTCAGTATGATTATTATTGAGAGTACAACAATCACAAACTTTAGAATTTTTTCAAGTGTACCTTCAATCTTTTCAGGATAATTTTTAACAACATTTAATGAGGTCGCAATTTTTGTATGAAGAAATATTATTATTACACCTTCGAGTGTTAAAGCTGCAGTAAGGAGAAGAATTATACCATAGGTGCTATTAATTGTTGCATTAATAAGTGTAATACTTAACATTACGTAGCCAAGTATATTGGCAATTAAAGTTATTATGAAAAGCCCAGTCATTATTTTTAGTAGTGCATTTGCTTTGCGTGTATTCGATTCTTTTACAAAAGCCGCATCGAATCTTTTAGTAATCAGCATCCAGAATAAGCCAGCCAAAGCAATAATATTAATCACAATCAACAGAACCCTTTCAATTTCTGTATCGCTGGCTGCTGTTTGTTTGAACTGCTGTAGAATTAATAAAACTGCAAATAAATAGAGCGGCACTCTTAAGATTGGTTTGATTATTCTGATGAGAACAAGTATTAGCGGAAACACCACGATGATTCTCATAAAGCTAATGAAAATTTCAGGTGCTTCATCATATAGGAACACTAAAGCAAAGAGTGATATTAAAATAGCCGCAGAGACCGGAGCTTTTAATATTTTTATTGCTCGCTCTACTTTGGGATCTTCTGTTTGTAATTTTTTAGTATAATGCTTTAGCAGAAATACAAATGTTAGCAGAAGAAGAAAGTAAATTATACTTGATATGAACTTGTCTTTATTTTCTTTATTAAAATCATTTACTGTTCTTATGTAAGAGTCCCAAATATTTTTAGCCTGTCCAGAAATACTGGAACTGTCAGCTCTTCCGGAAATTGATTCCCATATCGGTGGTGCATTCCTTACGAATACTTCCCGTTTTTTAGCAAGTAGCAAATTTTCAATATTCTTTAATGTATTATCAACATCAACACTTTGCTTTGACAGCTTGGTTTGAAGATTTAAAGAATTATTTATTTCACTAACAGTTAGGTTTTCTGCTTTATTAAAATCGGCTAATATCTCTCTTATTTTATTTAGAATGTTCCTGTTGGCCTTTTCTTTTCTTGCCAACGTGTCAGTCCTGAGCCATATATTCTTTTGTTTAAGCAATATCTTTTTCTGCTCTTCAAGATCTTCTGTTTTACTGGTTACTTCATCTGACCAGTTAGTTATATCGTCTTTTTGGAAGTTCCATCTTTGTTGAAATTCTTTTAATGTAGTAGTTAATTGTCCTTCCAATTTCACGGAATCTGTCTGTGCTTTTAACGTTGAGTAATTTTTTAATATTTGTTCCAGTTGGGATTCCAATTCCTTAACTTCTTCTGGTTTTAGAACGTTATCATATAAATCTGATAGGAATGCAGAGGTTTCTTCTAGCTTAATTGGAATTTCAGAAACCTTGTAGGTAATAAGTTCTTTTTGTTTAGGCTCTACCTGTTGGACAGGTTGTTCTTGTGCAAAGGAACTAATAATAAATAATGTTACCAGAATTGGTAGTACCCATTTAATGGAAGAATGATGTTTCATAAGCTTGTTCAATTCTCTTTAAAAATCGATTTACAATCATCCACAATTTAATATTAATTTTCGGGTAATTCAGTCTTTGAATCATAGATAAATAGTGATCTAAGTTTATCCCAAAAATCTCTAATCATCATTAATAGGCATAAGATTGCGAGTATCTTAGCTGTAAACAGTTTTTTAGAGAAAGTATTTCTTTTCTTAAATTTGCTGAAATATTTTACTAACAATTGCAGAAAGAATTATTTGATGAGAAATGTATTCGGTTTAATAACAATTAGTTTTTTAATGCTATTTTCTTCAAACCTCTGGGCACAGGGCAGTCCATTTCAGCTGTCTCTGTTTAATCCTATACAGATTGTACCTGAGAATGAATCTGTGAGCGGAGTACGTCTAAACCTTATCTACACTAAAAATGTTAATGTAACTGGATTCGACTGGGGTTTGGTGAATGTAACAACAGGTAAACAACTTGGTGTTC
>JARRKS010000100.1:14612-15393 GCA_037387865.1 Flavobacteriaceae bacterium | reverse complement strand
ATAAAATACGTATTCGCATTTATACTTACGTAGTAGTTTTTCAATATCCAAATTTGAATATTGTGGTCCTAAATACACATTAAAAGATTGTTTTAAACCTTCAAAAGGTAGTCTGTGTTTTATATAAGCGGTTGCTAAAGCAGCTCCTATAGCACCACCAGAATCACCGGCAGCAGGTTGCACATAAATATCTTCAAAAATATTTTGATGAAATAAAACTGAATTGGCTACACAATTAAGAGCAACACCACCTGCTAGGCATAAATAATTCTCGCCTGTTTCTTGCTTTATAAAGACAATTAGTTTAATAAGTATTTCTTCTAAAACTTTTTGAGCAGCAAGAGCCAAATCGGCATGTACTTGTTCTAATTTATCTTCTGGTTCTCGTTTTTTTATTCCAAATATGCTTTCCCATTTTTTGTCATTTACCATTCGCAATCCAAATGGAAATTCAAATAAATTTCTATTAAGTTTTATAGAACCATCAGGTTTTATATCAACAAGATTATTTTTTATAATATCTATAAAATGCCTTACTTCTTTGGATTCTGGATTACTGTAAGGTGCTAATCCCATCATTTTATATTCTCCAGAATTAACTTTGAAACCTAAAAAATAAGTGAATGATGAGTAGAACAACCCTAAAGAATCTGGAAAATGTAATTCACCTAAAACTTGAATACCCTTTTCACCACAAGCTACACCGTAAGATGTTGTAGCCCATTCACCAACACCATCTATAGTTAAATACGCAGCTTTTTTAAATGGCGAAGTATAAAAT
>JARRKS010000100.1:0-14521 GCA_037387865.1 Flavobacteriaceae bacterium | reverse complement strand
AAATGATTTAAACCCTTTAGGGGCAAAAGCATAGTAGGTTTCTAAAAGTCTTTCAAACTTTAAAAAAGGCTTATCATAAAAAGCGATATAATCTATTTCATGTATATCAAAACCAGATTCATCAAGGCAGTATTTTATTGCATTTTCAGGAAATGAATCATCGTTTTTTATTCTTGAAAACCGTTCTTCTTGAGCTGCATACAAAACCTTGCCGTTTTCTATAATAGCAGCGGCAGAATCATGGTAATATGCAGAAATACCCAGAATTTTCATTAAAGCAAATGCCTTATAAGTTTTTGAGAAAGATAATTAGAAAATATCGAAATTATATTCTAAACCTAAACAAAACTATTGGTATGTATTTTATGATTTCAAAATATAATAGCATTTTATTAAGATTTTTTATTTTAACATATTTATGCAATCGATTGTTCAATAAAATTATTTATTTTTAAAGATTACTCTTTAAAAACACAAATTTTTATAATGAAAGTATTCAAATTCAGCATCTTAATTGTATTAATTCTAAATTCAGCAATTTCTTTTTCTCAAATAGAATTACCACAACTTGTTAGTGATGGTATGGTTTTACAACGTAATCAAGAAGTAAAAATTTGGGGTTGGGCATCGCCTTATGAATCGATTACGTTAATGTTTCAAAAAGAAAAGTATAAAACAAAAGCCGATGTTAATGGTGATTGGTTCATTCTGCTTCCAGCTCAAGAAGCTGGTGGACCATATTCAATCAATCTAAAAGGAAAAAACAAAATTGAAATCAATGACATTCTCTTTGGTGATGTTTGGTTGTGTTCAGGTCAGTCTAATATGGTAAACCCAATAGAACGGGTTAAAGAGAAATATCCAGAAGCAGCATTTAATTCTAACTATCCAGACATAAGAAACTTTTTCATACCAACTAAAAATAATTTGGAAGGTCCTCAACCAGACTTACCACCAGGAGAATGGAAATCAGCAGTTGGTGAAGATGTATTAGGCTTTGGTTCGGTATCATATTTTTTCGCAAGAGATTTATACGAAAAATATAATATTCCCATTGGTCTTATAAACTCTAGTGTTGGCGGTACG
Source organism: Flavobacteriaceae bacterium (assembly GCA_037387865.1). Taxonomy (GTDB): domain Bacteria; phylum Bacteroidota; class Bacteroidia; order Flavobacteriales; family Flavobacteriaceae; genus Gilvirhabdus. Next base: position 13,435 of record JARRKS010000100.1, on the reverse strand, counting down.
CCTATACAATCTTGGATTAGTGAAGAAGGTTACAAAGAGTTTCCAAAAGAATTAGAGCTTATTCAAGAAAATAAAGAGTATATAAAAAATCTAAACGCTAATCCTACACCTCGAAACAACAATTTTAAAAATGATAGAAAACCGACTGATAAAGGTTTAGCAGGTGATATAAAATGGTATGAAAGCGAGTATATTCCTAAAGGTTGGAATAATTATAACATTCCAGGTTTTTGGGAAGATCAAGGTTTAAGAGATTTAAATGGAGTAGTTTGGTTTAGAAAAGAAATTGATGTTCCACAATCTATGACTGGCGCTGAAGTCAAACTATACATGGGGCGCATTATAGACGCTGATGAAGTTTACGTAAATGGAACAAAAGTTGGAAACATCACATATCAATATCCACCAAGACGTTACACAATTCCAGGTGGGATTTTGAAAACAGGAAAAAATGTGATCACTATTCGCGTAACCAATAATTACGGTAAAGGAGGATTTGTTCCAGATAAGCCATATTTCATGACTGCAAATGGACAGGATATTGATTTAAAAGGAACTTGGCAATATAAGGTTGGCGAAGTATTTGAACCTTTTAATTTTAACAATTTCAGACGAAATATGCCAAGACGAATTAATGCTCAAAACCAACCAACATCACTGTACAATGCTATGGTTGCACCAATCAGAAATCAAAAAGTTAAAGGTGTGCTTTGGTATCAAGGAGAATCAAATACAGGAAATCCTAAACCTTACGAAGGCTATTTAAAAGCACTAATTAAAGATTGGAGAAATCAATGGAATGATGAAGATTTACCATTTTTAATAGTGCAATTAGTTAATTTTGGTGATATTGATTTTTTACCAACCAAGAGTAATTGGGCAGAGTTAAGAGAAGCACAGTTTAAAGCATTATCATTACCGAATACAGCTTTAGCTGTAGGTATAGATTTAGGCGAATGGAATGATATTCACCCACTAAATAAAAAAGATGTCGGTAAGCGTTTAGCACTTGGTGCTATGAAATTGGCTTATGGTGAAGACATCGTTTATTCTGGTCCTATTTATAAATCTTCAAAAATTGAAGGTGATAAAATCATATTGTTTTTTGAATCTGTTGGAAGCGGATTAATTTCCATTGATGATGGGCCTTTATGTAGATTTGAAATTGCTGGCGAAGATCAACATTTTATTTGGGCAGATGCTAAAATTGTTGGTGAAACGGTTGAAGTTTCACATCCAGAAATCAAAAAACCAAGATATGTTCGCTATGCTTGGGCAGATAATCCATTAGGTGCAAATCTATATAATAAAGAAGGTTTACCTGCATCACCTTTTAGAAATTACAATCCTGATGCATTAAACGATAAACCTTGGCAAGGTAAAAAAGCAGCAGTTGTTTTAACCTATGATGATGCACTTAATGTTCATTTGGATAATGTGTTGCCTTTATTGAATCAGCATCGATTAAAAGGAACGTTCTATGTTTCAACATATTCTGAAGCATTTAGGAATCGAATTAATGATTGGCGTCGTTTAGCAGATGATGGCCATGAACTTGGAAATCATACTGTTTTTCATCCTTGTATTGGAAAAGATAACAGACCTTGGGTAAACCCTAATTATGATATGAACACGTACACGGTTGAAAGAATGGTTGATGAAATTAAAATTAACAACACGCTTCTTGAAGCCATTGATGGTAAAACAGAACGCACCTTTGCCTATACTTGCGGAGATTTTACGGTAAACGGAAACGACTTTTTTATAGATGAACTAAAAGAAGATTTGGTTGGTGCCAGAGCTGTTCGTCATGAAATGCATAAAATTGATGAAATAGATATTTACAACATAGATTCTTATGCTATTGTTGGCGAAACAGGTGAACAAATGATAGAACTTGTTAAAAAAGCAGTTGAAACCAATTCGCTATTAGTGTTCTTATTTCATGGTGTTGGTGGCGAGAATTCTATGGATGTATCATTAGAAGCACACGAACAATTAGTAGAATATCTTAAAGAAAATGAAGATGAAGTTTGGACGTCTTCAATGATAGAAGTTGTTGAAAATATTAAGAAACACCAGTCCAACTAAACCAGCCGAACCATGAAAAAAATAGTTTCACTCTTATTCTTCCTATTTTTTATAGTGATGCATTTGAATGCACAATGGTGGCTCATGTCTCAAAAAGAAAGAGATAGCATCTACCAATTAGGTCAAAGAAATCAGGAAACCATGATGAAACAACTTGGTATTATAAAATTGCGTCCTGGACCAAGCGGAAATGCATCATCTCCAAATGCAGCAAATTACGATGAGTCTATAGCAAATCCTTGTCCAGAATTACCTGAATTATTGGTTACCAATGAAGGCGAAAAAGTAAATACCAAAGAAGATTGGTGGAAAAAACGCAGACCTGAAATTGTCGAAGATTTTGAAAGAGAGATTTACGGAAGAATTCCAGAAAATGTTCCAAATGTTACATGGGAAGTAAAAGTTACAGATTATGAATTTATACGTAGAACACCAGTTTTGGTAAAACAATTAGTAGGTCATGTAGACAACAGTTCTTATCCTGCAATAGATGTAAATATTGATGCAATGCTTGTGGTGCCTACAAATGTAAAAGGTCCAGTCCCCATATTGATGATGTTTGGTCGTCCTTCATTTCCTGCACCTGCTCAACCAACAGATGAAGATTTAGCAAAATTAAATGAGTCGTTTAAATCATTGATGATTAAAAATGACCCTGATATGGAAGCTATTTTTGATAAATATCCAGCATATAACCCAATTACAAAATTACCTGGACCAAATTTTTGGGAACCATTACCAGAAGGTGATCTGCCATCAAACGAGCAATTGGTAAATGCTGGTTGGGGATATTTGACTATAAGCCCAGCAAGTATTCAGGCAGATAATTCAGCAGGTTTAACAAGTGGTATTATAGGATTAGTAAATAAAGGACAGCCAAGAACACCAGAAGATTGGGGCGCATTAAGAGCTTGGTCCTGGGGTGCAGCTAGAGCTTTAGATTATTTAGAAACCGATGATTTGGTTGATGCAAATAAAGTAGGTATTGAAGGAGTCTCACGATATGGAAAGGCAGCATTAGTTACATTAGCTTTTGAAGACCGCTTCGCTATTGGTTTAATTGGTTCATCAGGAAAAGGTGGCGCAACACTGCATAGACGTGTTTTTGGAGAAGCAGTTGAGAGTTTAACAGGTTCTGGTGAAAGTCATTGGATGGCTGGAAACTATATTAAATACGGAACAGAAGAATCGTCTTTTGGAAGAATGACAGGTTGCGATTTACCAGTAGATTCGCATCAACTCATTGCGCTTTGTGCACCAAGACCTACTTTTATCAGTTATGGAATACCAGAAAAAGGTGATGCACAATGGTTAGACCAAAAAGGAAGTTATATGGCAACTATAGCAGCTGGAGAAGCTTTCAAACTTCTTGGAGCAAAAGATTTAGGTGTTTCAAATGATTATATGACTGAAGAAATGCCACCATACAATACAGATATGCTCGATGGTGAATTGGCTTGGAGACAACATGATGGTGGACATACAGATTTACAAAATTTTAAATATTTTATTCCTTGGGCGAATAGAGAATTAGGTTACGAAAAATAATACTTGCGCTTTCTGAATAATTAACTTTATCTTTTTAAAATGTTTATTCCCTAATATTCTTACAATTTTATGGGTGTATAAAATCAGAAGAAAAAAATAATAAAAAAATTGTTGAGTTTACTATACCTAATCGAATAATAGGTGAACCAGATCAAGAAACCTTAGAGATGATTACAAAAGTTAAGCAGGCTGTAAATAAAATAGATGTTGTAAATGTCCCATATATTTTAAATAGTAAAAAGGTAACGGTTTTTGAAAATCAGCTGCAAAATTTAACTGGAAATCAAAGAATTAACGTATTATTTAATTATGCTATTGAATTACTTAATGTTGGAAGAACAGAAGAATCTATATCTGCTATAAACGAAGTTTTAAATGCTGCCAATTCTAGTGGTGGACAAGTAAGTCCAGAAATTGTTTTTGCTATAAAAAAGCAACTAGCTATTGCTTATATGAGAAAGGCAGAGCAAGACAATTGTATTATAAATCACACCAACGAATCCTGCATCATACCAATAAGTCCTAAAGCGCAACATGTTTTAAGAGAAGGTTCAGAAAAATCAATTATTATACTTAACGATTTATTAAAACAGAATCCAAATGATTTAGAATGTCAATATTTATTAAATATTGCTCACATGACATTGGGACAATATCCAGGAAAAGTCCCACAACAATTCAGATTACCTGAATCTCATTTCAATAACTCTGCAGAATTCCCACGCTTCACTGATATAGCAATGAAATTAGGAGTAGATGATAAAAATATGGCAGGAGGTACTTGTGTTGATGATTTTAATAGCGATGGTTATTTAGACATTATAGTATCATCATGGGGTTTTGAAGATCAAATAAAATATTTTCAAAATGACAGAATGGGAGGATTTATAGATAAAACTTTTGATGCGGGTTTAAAAGGTGTCACAGGTGGTTTAAATTTGCGACATGCAGATTATAACAATGATGGTCATTTAGATTTTATAATTCTTCGAGGTGCTTGGTTATCCATAGATGGTAGTATACCAAATTCATTAATGCGAAATAATGGCGACGGTACATTTACAGATGTTACCATTTCATCAGGAACTTACTCATTATATCCAACACAAACAGCTGTTTGGACAGACGTAAATTTAGATGGATGGGTAGATTTGTTTATAGCAAATGAGTGGGATCCTGTAAATAAAAGTTATAATGAATTATATATAAATCAAGCAGATGGCACATTTAAAAACATGGCTAATGAACTAGGAATTACAGCTACAGGATATTTTAAAGGTGTAGCCTCTGGTGATATTAATAATGATTTATACCCAGATATTTATCTGTCAAATTATATGGGTTTAAACACTTTATACATTAACAATACAAAAGAGACGGAAAAACCTTCATTTAAAAAAGCCGAAAACAAAGCTGGAGTTTCAAAACCTATAGAAAGTTTCCCTACTTGGATTTTTGATTATAATAATGATGGTTTTGAAGATATTTTTGTTTCAAGCTATTCATCTGCTAAAATACTTCCGTCGGAAATGATAATTAAAAATCTTAAGTATAACTCTATTGATAACAGGCCGCTTTTGTATAAGAATAATGGTGATGAAACATTTACAGAGGTTTCTCTTCAAACCAATTTAACAGAACCTATTGCTACAATGGGATGTAATTTTGGTGATTTAGATAACGACGGTTTTTTAGATTTTTATTTAGCAACTGGCGACCCAAGTTATTTTTCAATTGTTCCTAATCGAATGTTTCATAATGTAAATGGTGAAAAGTTTGAAGATGTAACATATAGTGGAGGCTTTGGGCACATACAAAAAGGACACGCCATTGGTTTTGGCGATTTAGATATGGATGGTGATCAAGATATTTATGCTGTAATGGGTGGTGCTTTAGAAGGTGATACTTTTGGAAATCTACTTTTTGAAAACCCAATGGGCAATAAAAATAATTGGATAAATATTGTTTTAGAAGGTAAATTAAGTAACCGTTCTGCTATTGGTGCTAAAATTAAAATTACTGTTGACAACAATGGAAAAGAACGATATATTTATCATTCGGTTGGTACAGATTCTAGTTTTGGAGGTAACAGTCTAATGGCCGAAATTGGTTTGGGCAATGCCACAATTATAAAAGAAATTGAAATTAAATGGCCTTATAAAACAAAAAAGGAAAGTCATTTTAATAATGTGGAAATTAATCAAACAATTAAAATTGTTGAAGATAGAGTAGGGGTTCAAAAATTAAACTTACCCAAGATTTTGTTTAAAAAGTCTGACGAAGAGAAACATCATCATCATTAATTTTTAATTGATTTTGAAAATTGTTAACGGTCTATTATTATTTGCAATAAACAAATATGAATTGTCTTTAACAGTAACTAATTTCATATTTTTTGCATTAAAAGGATTGTAAAAATTAACGTCTTTAAATGGCTCTAATCCACCTTTAGAATCACCCAAAAGAATATAACCTATATTCGAATCATATTTAACTGTTTCCACTTCAGCCTCGTGTATGGCTCCAGATCCAACAACATCTAAATGGCCATCTTTATTAATATCAACAAATACAAAAGATAGGGTTGGTCCCAATTGTGCAAGTGTTGGTAAATGATGAACCTCAAAAATACCATCACCTTTATTTTCTAAATAGACCGATTCAAATTCAGTAGCTTTTTTATGAAACGAATTTTCTAAAACTTCTTCGCCATAAATATCCCCTAAAGTTGAATTTGCAAATTCTTTATAGCTTTTAATTTTCTCACTCACAAATGGGTTTTGACTTGTAGAACACTCTTTTCCTCTAACGGGCACTAAATTACCATGATATAGTTTACTTAATATCATATCGTAATTACCATCAGTATCAAAATTATTACCGTAAATATGTAAAGGTTTTTCCTCTGACGGATGAAACTTGTTGTTACCACCAATATTTCCAACAAAATAATCCATGTCGCCATCATTATCAAAATCTATTTCAGATATAGTATTCCACCAACCTTCTGTATTTGTTAGTGTTGAAAGCTCTTGTTTTTTAAATGTTTTGTTTTCATTATTGAAAATAGTTATTGGCATCCATTCACCTACTACAATTAAATCTTTGTCGTTATCACCATCGTAGTCAGATACAATAATGTCGTTTATAATACCCAATTCATTTAAATCTGGTGCTACATCATTGGTAACATCTGTAAATCTTCCGTTTGAATTATTTAAAATATAAGATTTTGGTGATAAAGGATATTTGCCTGGTATTACTCTGCCACCAACAATTAAATCTAAATCGCCGTCATCATCATAATCTAAAGAAACAACAGCTTTAGTACTGGTTAACATTTTTGGTAATGCATTAGACTTTGTAAAGTTCGCATCACCATCGTTTAAATATAATCTATCCTGTAATAAAGCATCACTTTCATCTAGTTCATAGCCGCCACTAGCTACATATAAATCTAAATCACCATCGGTATCGGCATCAAAAAAATGAGCCCCATTATCTTCATAATTTTTATCTGTTTCAAAAATTGATTGCACTTTTTTATTAAATGTACCATCAACATTTTGAATATATATTTCTGAAGGTTGATCTAAAGCACCACCAAAAAACAAATCAGTTAGACCATCATTATTGATATCGACTGTTGCAAAAGGTGGCCCTTGTTGAGATTGCTTTTGTGGCAATAGTACTTGTTTTGAAAAATCATTAAAATTGTTTTCCTTATGTCTATACTCAACACCAATTGCTTTAGGGTTTAACCTCGTAAGGTAAGTGGGTCGATTAAATATAGTTTCTGAATCTATTTGGGCCTCTTCTTTCATAAAAGTTAATGATTGGTTCACTTTAACATCTTCCTTTTTTGAAATTTTACCATCATGCCAAACTACTTCAATTAGATTTATAGTTTCTTCATTACCTAATCCAAAATTTAGTATTGGAGAAACCGATGATTGATAACCTCTAGACAAAAACAGTTCTTGATTTTGTTGAGTGCTACTTTTACTTTAGAACCAATAGCATTCATATTTTTACTATCTCCAACAAGTTTAATATTAATGTAATTATTTATGGTATTATTTTTATAGATACTGGCTTCATCCTCTAAATTATTCACAACTAAATCTAAATCGCCATCATTATCTAAATCGCCATAGGCTACACCGTTTGAATTTACAGCCATATCCAGTCCCCATTCTTGCATAACCTTTTTAAAAGTTAAATCTTTATTGTTTTTAAATGCATAGTTTTGAAGCTTTTCTGATGGCATTTTACTCAATACTTTCTCAATTGGCATAAACTGAAGTGAGTCTTGTTTTTCATCTAAAAAGTTGCCAAAATCTTGGTTTGCAATTTCTCTTTTAATACCATTTGTCACAAAAACATCTTTGTAACCATCAGCGTCAAAATCTGCAATTAAGGGTGCCCAACTCCAGTCTGTTTTTGATACGCCTGCTATTTGTGCTATATCAGTAAAAAAACCGGCGCTCGGCCGCTTCGACCCTGCGGATGTCGTCTGCTCGGTAGAGCCGGCCCTCGGGGTCGAGGAGGTACTCGCGACCCCCATACTACTATAAGAAATATGTTTGAACTGGGTATCTATTTGGTTTGAAAACGTTCCGTTTTTATTATTAATGTATAGTTTATCTGGTGTAATAAAATCGTTGGCAACGAAAACATATAACCAGCCATCATTATTGTAATCGCCAATACTTGCGCTTAAACTAAACTCTTTGTTCATTATACCACTTGACATGGTAACATCCGTAAATTTTGAGCCATCGTTTCTGTATAAATGGTCGGATGTTTGTGGATAAAATGCTTTATCTTCTATGATAGTTTTTAGGTTTATAGAATTCAAAAAATCAGCTCTATGATTTATTAAATACATATCTAAATCACCATCTTTATCATAATCAAAAAAATAAGATTGAACAGAAAAACCATCATCATCAATGCCCCATTTTTGAGCTTCTTCTTTAAATGTGCCGTTTTTTTGATTGATGAATAGTTTATTTCTCCGAAGTAAATCATTATTTAATGATGCCGATTTACAAACATAAATATCCATCCATCCATCATTATTAATATCTATCATATTAACACCTGTAGTCCATCCTTCAGAATCACTTACACTTGCTTTATTAGTAATGTCTTCAAACTTAAAATCACCTTTATTTAGATACAGTTTATTTGATTGTTGATTTGATGTGAAATATACATCTTGCAGACCATCGTTATCAATATCCGCAATTGCTACTCCACCACCATTATACATGTAATAGTAATTTAAAACATGAAAATCTTGAGTTTCTTTTACAGGGTTAGTAAAATGAATATTAGTTTTTTCATTGTCCAATATTGGATTTCCTATGTAAATATCTCAAGACAAATAAATATAAAGTCCAACTTATTGCTACTAAAAGTGTGAATGCTAAAAATGAAATGATTGACATTAGTATTTTATTTAGTTGTTAGTTTAAAAGTCGTTTTTGAAACATATTTTTCACTAACATCTAGTGTTGTTGAAGGGAAATTAGGCTGGTTAGGTGAATCAGGATAATGCTGTGTTTCCAAACAAAAACCAGTTCTATGTGCATAGGTTCCTCCTGCCTTGTTAGGTAAAGTACCATCTAAAAAGTTTCCTGTATAGAGTTGGATACCTGGTTCATTAGAAAAAATCTCTAATAAACGTCCACTATTTTTATGATATGCTGAAGCAACAAATCGCATGCCTTTATCTTGATGGTTCAATACCCAACAATGGTCGTATCCTCCACCTTTATTTAGTTGGCTATTTTCTATGTTAATATCTTTACCAATTGTTTTTGCAATTCTAAAATCAAAAGGTGTGTTGGTTACATCTGCTAATTCTCCTGTAGGAATAAGAGTTTCATTTACAGGAATAAAGGTGTCTGCGTCAATTGTAATTTCGTGATCTAAAATAGGTTTATTAAAATCTGCCGAAAGGTTGAAATACGAATGTTGTGTTAAATTTACAATGGTTTTTTTATCGGTTGTTGCTTCATATAATACTTCTAATTCGTTATTATTGGTTAAAGTGTAAGTAACTGTTGTGCTTAAATTTCCCGGATATCCTTCTTCCATATCTTTACTTAAATAAGATAAAATTAGTGATGCTGTTGTATCTGTAGAAACAGTACTTGCTGTCCAAACCACCTTATCAAATCCTTTTACACCTCCGTGTAAATGGTTTTTACCATCATTAGTTTCTAATTGATATTCAGTACCATCCAAAGAAAATTTAGCATTCGCAATACGGTTTCCATAACGACCAATAAGAGCTCCAAAATAAGGAGTAGCTTTTTCATATTCAGCTAATGAATTATAGCCTAAAACAATATCTTCATAAACGCCATCTTTATTGGGAGCAGTCCATGAAGTAATAATTCCACCATAGGTGATGAAGTCAATTTGCATTCCTTTTTCATTTTTAAGGGTATATTTTTCGACTAGTTTTCCATCAGTAGTAGTTCCATAGTTATTTTTAGAAATTGAAACTTTTGGTGTTATTTCTTTAGTACTACTTTCTTTTTTAACATCAGATTTACAATTAAAAAAAGTAAAAGCAATTACGGTCAATATTAAAAATGTTTTAGTCATTTTGTTGGATTTATAATTTATTTTGAAACAAATGATAATACACTTCATTTGTTTTAAGCGATTCTTTAAAGGTTCTTATGTTGGTGTTTTGATCGATGACAATACTTTCAATATTAGTCATTTCTGCAAAATCTTCCATCATGTCTTTTGATATAGATTTACTAAAAACCGTATGATGTGCTCCTCCTGCAAGCATCCACGCTTCTGTAGCGACTTCAAAATTTGGTTGACATTTCCAAAGTACTCTTGCTACTGGCAGTTTTGGTAAATCGTGTTCTGGAGCAACAACATCAACATCATTAATTACTAATCTGAAACGGTTTCCTAAATCGATTAACGATGCATTTATTGCTTTACCCGAATCGACATTAAAGACTAATCGTACAGGATCATCTTTTCCTCCAATTCCTAAAGGATGAATTTCTAATTTTGGTTTTTTTGAAGCTATTGACGGACAAATTTCTAACATATGTGAACCCAAAACTCGTGTTGATTCTTTACCAATATCATAAGTATAATCTTCCATAAACGATGTGCCTTCTTCTAAACCTAAACTCATGATTTTTACAGCTCGCAATAAAGCTGCTGTTTTCCAATCGCCTTCGGCACCAAAACCATAGCCGTCTGCCATTAAACGTTGTACTGCAATTCCTGGTAATTGTTTTAAGCCATATAAATTTTCGAAAGTTGTGGTAAATGCTTCAAAATTTCCTACTTCTAAAAATTGACGTAAACCAATTTCAATTTTAGCTGCATCATATAAGTTTTTACTTTTTAAATCTTCGGTGGAGACATCATATTCTTCATTATAAATTGAAAGCAATTCTTGTATTTCAGCATCTGAAACCATATCAATATAAGCAGCTAAATCACCTAATCCATAACTCTTTACCGAAAACCCAAAACGCATTTGTGCTTCTACTTTATCACCTTCGGTTACAGCCACTTCTCGCATTTCATTCTGGTCAACATAAATCCAAATTCTCTGTCACCATGAGCTGATTGATTCAAATTCATAAAATCCATATCAATAGTTTTCCATGGAATTTCAGCATTAAACTGCGTATGCAAATGGCATATTGGTTTTTTGAGAGTATTCAACCCACGAATCCACATTTTTGCTGGTGAAAACGTATGCATCCAAAAAATCACACCAACACAATGTTTTGCGTTATTTGCATCTTCGCAAATTGCATAGATTTCATCTGGTGTTGTTACTAAAGCTTTATATTTTATGGGTACTGGTATGGCAGTACTGCTATGTAATTCTTTTGTAATTTCTTTTGAATTATCTGTAACTTGTTTCAGTGTTTCGGCGCCATATAAATGTTGACTACCAACAACAAACCATACTTCAAATGTGCTTAAATCTTTAATCATTATGTGTTTTAATTTTGACCGTAATATGCATCTTTACCATGCTTACGTTCATAATGTTTTTTTATTAATGCTTCTTTTAGTCTAGGTGCTTCAGGATTAATTTGACGTGTTAGATATGCCATTTTTGCAATTTCCTCTAAAACACGACTGTTATATACTGCTTTTGCACCAGTTTTTCCCCAGGTAAACGGACCATGATTTCCTATTAAAATCATTTCCACTTCTTTATACGATAATTGTCTTTCTTTAAAACAATCTAAAATTTGTTGTCCTGTGTTGTGCTCATAATTACCTTGAATTAAATCATCACTCATAGGTGAAGCGCACGGAATATCATTGGTTAAATGATCGGCATGTGTTGTTCCAAAAATAGGAATATCTTGCTGTGCTTGAGCCCAAGACACCGAATATAAAGCGTGCGTATGTGAAATTCCGCCAATGCTTTTCCAGTTTTTATATAAAAAAGCGTGGGTTTTTGTATCTGATGATGGACGCATAGTGCCTTCAACAATATTGTTATCAAAATCAACAACAACTATATCATTTGGCCTTAAGGTTTCATAAGAAACTCCACTTGGTTTGATGGCAAATACTTGATTTTTTCTATCCACGCAACTCACATTCCCAAAGGTGTAAACTACTAAACCTAACTCATGAAGTTGCATATTTGCTTCATAGCATTCTTCTTTTAAAAGGCGATACTTACTACTATCGGTATTTTCTTCTTTTGATAGATCTGTAACATACTCTACAAAACTTCCTAATTCATTATAGTTATGATATAATTTTTGATAGATGGAAACTTTTTCATTTTGAGGAAAGTATGTTTTTTCAAACCCATTTCCCATGTTTTTGATGGCTTCTTCAACAGAATTATAAATTCCCGAAGCAACTGAAGCATACATGGCAGCACCAAGAGCTGGGGCTTGTTCAGAATTTGCAATTTTGATAGGTCTATTCAATACATTTGCCAACGTTTGCATGATGAAGGATGATTTTTTTGCCACACCACCAATACCAACTATTTCTTTTATTTGTACACCTTCATTTTCAAAACGTTCTACAATTTTTTTAGAACCAAAACAAATAGCTTCAACCAATGCCTTGAAAATATGTGGTGCTTTTGTTCCTAAATTTAAATTTGTAATTGCAGATTTTAAGGCTTGATTTGCATCAGGTGTTCTTCGTCCGTTTATCCAATCTAATGCAATGGGAACACTTTCATGAATGGGTAGTTTTTCGGAATCTGCTGTAAGTTTTGCAATTAAGTTTAAACTTAATTCTCTTGATAATTCAGATTTTTGCTGTTCGTTTAATACTGACGAATTCTTTAATAAATCATCAACTGGTTCTAAAATAACATTTTTAAACCAAGCCAATACATCTCCAAAAGCCGATTGACCTGCTTCTAAACCAATCATATTCGGAATAACAGAACCATATACTTGCCCACAAATACCTGTAACCGTCTTTGTATTTAATTTTTCATTAGAAGATACAATAATATCACAGGTTGAAGTACCCATAACACGTACTAAAGTTCCTTCTTTAGCTTCTGCACCAATAGCTCCAGCATGCGCATCAAAAGTTCCTACAGCAATTGTTGTTTCTGTTGTTAATCCTAATTTTTATGCCCATTCTTTAGATAAATTTCCTGCAGAAATATCAGACGTATAGGTTTCAGAATATAAATTTTTCTTGATGGTGACTAAACTTTCATCTAACTCATTTAAAAAATCATCATCAGGTAAACCGTTCCAACTCTTATGCCACATAGCTTTATGGCCAGCTG